>NZ_KB911487.1 GCF_000383515.1 Mesomycoplasma hyorhinis ATCC 17981 | reverse complement strand
AAATGAATGTCTCCCATTAAATTTAGGGAAACATTCATTTCAAATTATAATTAATTAAAACACTCAAAAATTTTTTCAAGAAAAGGGTATCACCTCAAAATCTGATTTTTTTTTTTTTTTTTGTGAGTATGTAATTACTGAATAATATTTGAATCTAAATTTTGCTTTATTTTAAAGGATTTATTTGGTTTTTGATTAGTTAAAATAATCTAACTTGTTTAATTAAAATTTAACCTTTTTAGCTAGTAAGTTGCTTCATTTTGTTTTATCTGATTTGAAAAAATAATAAAATCCAGAAGAAATTTCTTCTGGATTTTGTATTTAGTAAATTAATAATTAAAATGTGAATTCAACAATTTTATCATTTTCTACTACTAAGAATTTATCACCTGGTTCTGCTCCGTAAGTGCTTAATACTCTTCTTGCATGTGCAAAATCAGCTTTGATTTCTTTAAATAATTCTAACGATTCATTAGCAACAAACACTGAGGATGTAATTCCAAAACCGCCGATTAATTTTGCATCATTAATAATTCCGATAACAGCAGTGTTTGGTCTAAACTTAGCTATAGTTGATAATAATTGACCTGTTCTGGATAAAACAATTGCAAATTTTACTTCATTTTCTAAAGTATAATGAGCAATTTTGTGAGCAATGTATGCTCTTTTTCCAAATGAAGTTTTAGCCATCACTGAAAGTTGTTTTTTATAGAATAATTTGTTGTAAAACTCTCTTTCAGCTCTTTTGTTAATAGTAGCCATAACTTTTACCGATTCATAAGGGAATTGTCCTTGTGCTGATTCACCAGAAAGCATTGTTGCATCAGCTCCTAATTCTGTTGCCCAGTAAACATCAGTTACTTCGGCTCTAGTTGGTTGTGCTGATTTTTCCATTGAATCAAGCATTTGAGTAGCAACTATTACAGTTTTACCTGCGAATCTACACTTTCTAATAATGTTTTTTTGATAAAAAGGAACATCATAGTATGGAACTTCTAATCCAAGATCTCCACGTGCTATCATAATTCCATCTGATTCTTCAATAATTTCATCTATTTTTTGAACACCAACATGTGATTCTATTTTAGAAATAATTTGAATATGTGAACCACCATTTTCATTTAATAATTGTCTTAATTCTCTTACATTATCAGCTGAGTTAACAAATGAAGCTGCGATATAGTTAACACCTTGTTCAATTCCAAAAATAACATCTTTTTTGTCTTTTTCAGATAAAAATGGAAGAGAAAATTCTACACCTGGAAGATTTATTCTTTTATTAGATTTTAATACATGTGCATTTTTTGTTAAAACTGTAATTTTGTTAGGTTCAATGTCAACAACTGTTGACTGTAATTTACCATCATCAAATAAAACTTGATCACCAACTTTTAAGTCACGATCCATTTCATAAGACACAGTAACTACTTCTGATGTTCCTAAAAAGTTTTGGTAATCTTCTTGAGAAGTTAAAATCACAACTCTAGAATTTGATTCAATCAATTGTGAACCATCTGTCATTTTTCCAACTCTAATTTCTGGTCCTTTTGTATCAAGTAAAATAGAAACTGGAATATTTAAATCTTTAGAAATTTTTTTTGCATTATCAAATTTTGCTTTTTGTTCCTCATAGTCTCCATGAGAAAAATTAGCTCTAATTGTTGTAACTCCTGCTTGGATTAATTTTTTTAACAAATTATAATCCTGAGTAGAAGGACCAATTGTTGCTATTATTTTAGTTCTTTTTTCAATAAAATCTTTCATTAGTTACCTTTGTTAGTATATGTAATTTTTTTCTTTAAAAATTCTTAAAAATTATAATATTTTTTAGTGATTTTTAAAGTATTTTTAAGTTAGATTTTCATCGTTTTTTTGAAATTAATTTAAATTCAAGACCAAATTCTGTATTTATTTTTTCAACATAAAAATCAAACACTTCATCTGAATCAGATTTACTATTTTCTAAAATAATTTTTTGAATATTTTCAATTTCTAATGATTTTAAAAAAATAGTTATATTTTCATTATTAATTTCTAGTTCTACTTCATTTTCATAGTCAGAAAAATGATCAAGAAAATAAAAAACAAGTGATTTAAAAGGAATTTCTGCTTTATTTTGAAAAAATTTAAAATCAGAAATGAGTTTAATATTTTTTATATTTTCATTACTAGAAAATGCTTGTTTTAATATTTTATTATTAAAATGATGAATTTCTAAATCTTCAATTGCATTAGCAAAAAATGTATCAGTTTCAAGGTGAGTTAAAGTTTCTGGAATTTCCAATTTTTTAATTAAATTCATAGCAAAAGAAGACTCTTCAATAGATTTTAAATAGTTAGGAATGACTAAATCTTGTATTTTATTGTTTTCAAAACAAGCAAATGACAAGTGCTCAATCTTGTCATTTCAAACTATTTTTTTAATTTGATTATACATAAAGCTAGATTGGCCTATTTTTTTTAAATTTATTGGTAAAATAACTTTTTCTATAGTTTTTTTTGAAGCAGAAAAAGCAAAATCTGCAATTTCTTCTACTAAATCTAGACTTGATAAATCAAGCACATTATTATAATAAAAAGAACTATTGTTTAAAATCTCTTTTGCGTCTTGTTTAAAAATGATTTTTTTGTTCATATTTTCTCAATTTTTTCCTTTTTATGATTTTATAGCAAAAATTAATACAAATAAGTGTGAAAGGAGGTAAATGAATTATAAACTTACTAAATTAACAGAAGAAGAAAAATTTTCAATATCTGGAGCTGGAGTAGCTGCTGTTGCTACAGCAACTTTAACAGCTCTACCATCTGTAATTAATGTCCTGATGAATTTAATTGGAATGTTTAAAGGAGCAACATCTCATTCTGGCGAACTTAAAACCAAAGAAAACACAATTAAATGAGATAACTCTGAAACAAAAAATTCCGCTTCTAGTAAAAATCCTATATATTTTGTCTATTAATCATAAAAAGGCAGTTTTACTGCCTTTTTATTTTAGTTTAATTTAATGTTGTGAAAAACATTTTGAATATCATCATCTTCTAAAAAAGTATCAATTTTATTTAATAAATCTTCAGTGTTTTTTTCACTTAATTCCACTTCTTGATTTGGAAAATAACTAACCTCAACACTTAAGAATTCAACATTATATTTTTTTTCTAATTCTGTTTTTAAATTAGCAAATGCAGATGGTTCAGAGTAAACTACATATGATTCATCTTCAACAATGAAATCAGTTGCACCATTGTCTAAAACAAAAAGCATTAATTCATCTTCGTTAATTCCTGTTTTTGCGAACTCAAAATAACCTTTTTGTTCAAAAATATAAGGAATTGAATTTTGTTTTCCAATTTGACCATTGGCTCTTTTAAAAATAGCTTGTAAATTAGAAATTGCTCTATTGACATTATCAGTTAGAATTTGAACAATTATACTTACCCCATGTGGAAGGTTTCCTGAATATCAAATTTCTTTGTATTGAATCCCTTCTTTTCCTGAACCAGTAGCTTTTGCAATTGCTTTATCAATATTAGCTTTTGGCATAGATTTGGCTTTAGCTTTTGCAACAACAAGTCTAAGTGCTGAATTAGAATTTAAATCAGATCCACCTTTTGCTGCAGCAACCATTATTTCTTTGGAAAACTTAGCAAACATTTTAGATCTTAATGCATCTTGAGCACCTTTTCTATGTTTTATATTAGCTCATTTCGAATGTCCTGCCATATTAAAAATCCTTTAATTTCTTACTTGGTCTTGGTATTTTGTTTCTTTTATGCTGACTTATTTCGTGTAAATATTCTATTCTGTCAACAACTGATTTTTTTAACTTTGATTTATCTTGTAAAAATTGATCAAAATCTTTGTAGCTAAATTTCATTTCATCTTCATCTTTTTGGTTTTCTCATAAACCAGCAGAAGGAGCTTTGTTTAGAATTTCTTCATTAATTCCTAATTCTTTTGCTAAATTATAAACTTGGGTTTTACTCAAATTGACAATCGGTAGAAGATCGACACCACCATCTCCATATTTTGTAAAATATCCAATGTACATTTCTACTAAATTATCTGTTCCTAAAACTAGATAATTTTTTTCTTGAGCAATTGCATATAAAGTCGACATTCTCAGTCTTGGTTGCAAATTTGCTAAAGACATTTTATCTTCGAGTTTTAAAGTGTCAACAAAATTTTCGTATATATTAGATAAATTAATTTCTCTTGTTTGTATGTCAAATTTTTTAACTAATTTACTAATATCTTGTAAATCTTTAGACATATCTTTGATTTTCATCACGAGACCTAGAGAATCATTTGGAAAAGCTTTTTTTGCCAAAACAGCAACTAAAGCTGAATCAATTCCACCAGAAATACCTACTATAACACCTGACTTATTTGCTTTTTTTACTTGATTTTTTATTCAATTAACTAAATAATTTATATAGTTTTGATTGGAAGTCATAGTCTTTAAATTCTAACATATTTTTACAAATTTTGTTCTTTTTGCTTTATAACATAGTTAATTAAAATTGTCATTTTTCCTTCAAAAGTCAAAGATTTTGTTTTGTTTTTGATTAAAAAAACATCTCCAAACTTTACATTAAAATTATCAACTTTTCCTTCACCTTTTACAACTGTAACTTCGGCTCAGAAAAAGTCTTTTTTTAATCGTTTGTTAATTTTAGAATTGATTTCATTTTTTTCTAAATAAAAATATTTATTTTTAATAAGCAAGTTTTTTTGTCTAACTATTTTAGGTTTTAATTTAGGTTTTAAAGATTTAAATGCTAAATCTAAATGCAGTTCTCTTAATTGATTATTTTTATTTTTTCTATCATAATCATAAAATCTGTAAGTAATATCTGATGATTGTTGTAATTCAAAAACAAATGAATTTTTTGGAATTCCATGTAACATTCCAGATTTAATATATGTGAATTCATCTGTTTTTAAATTTACAAAGTTTAAAAAGTCAAAAATTTTTTTCTCAATTTTTTGTTTTATCTTCTTTTTTGAAGTTAATTTTGAACCAATGACAAAAGGAAAATCTGATGTTTTAAGTACATATCAGCATTCATCTTTGCCCAAACTATTGTGAAGTTGTTTTGCATTTTTATCATCAGGATGAACTTGAATGCTCAAATCTGATTTAGCATCAATAAATTTGGTTAAGTTTGGATATTCTCCTTGATAATTTCCAAAAAATTCTTTATTGTTTTTAAAAAAGTGATAAAGATTTTTTTCTTTTATTTCAGTATTTAAAATTAAACTAGCTTGATCTTCAAAAGCTGAAATTAATCAAGCTTCTCCTGCTAAAAAATCAAGGTTATAAAGTTTTTGTAAATTATTATTAGCTCATAAAACTTCTTTAAAATAGGGTTTTAAAAAAATAAGTTTAGACATAAAAATTACTCCTAATATTAGAGTTAAATTATAAATTTTTTTTAAAATTTAGTAATATTTAATAACAATGTTTTTAACAATAACTTTTTCACCTTCAGTTGATTTAATAATTCAAACACAAGATTTTGAAATAAATCAACTAAATAGATATAAAAATTTTAATATTTTTCCAGGAGGCAAAGGAATTAATGCTTCTGTGGTCCTAAATCGAATGGGTTTTACAAATCAAGCCATTTCTTTTTTTGATAATGATACTTTTAATAATTTAGCTTCATTTTGACAAAAAGAAAATTTAAATATTATAAATATTGCAAATAATAAAACAAAAACAACTAGATATAATGTAAAAATGTTTGCAGAAAATGCTTCATTTTTTGAACTAAATGGTCCTAAAAATGAAATTAGTAATTTTCAAAAAAATAAATTAAAGAAGATTTTAAATTCTTTAAATAAAAACGATTTTGTTTATATTTTAGGTGTTGTAGAAGAAGAATTATTAACACAAATTTGTGAAATTCTAAAGAAAAAACAAGTAAAGTTTGGTTTAGATATAGATACGAACAATATTGAAAAATTTTTGGCTTTTGAACCATATTTTTACAAACCCAATATTGATGAATTAAGAACTAATTTTAAACTAACAAAAGATGATAATATTTTGCAAACTTTAAAACAAATCCAAGCCAAAGGAAGTAAAAACATTTTACTTTCGTTAGGACAAGAAGGTTGTATCTTGCTTGATGAAAAACAAAATTTTTACAAATCTTGAGTAGAAACAAAAATAAAGGTTAAATCCACAGTTGGTGCTGGTGATACTTTAGGTTCTGTGTTTATAGCTAATTATTTAAAAACTAAAAATGTTGCTAAATCATTAATATTAGCTTCTGCTTGTGCTAGTTCTACTGTGTCTCAATGATGATTAACAAAGAAAAAAGAAGCACTTTCATTTAAAAAATATATAAAAATTAAAAAATTAAAAAATGATCAAACAAACAAAGATTTTATTTTATAACCAAAAAGGCCAAGGTGCAGGATATTACAATAATAAAATTGTTTATTTAGATTTTGTAATTTTAAGCGAAGTTGTAGCTTTTGAAATCACTGCAGAATTTAAAAATTATTATCAAGCAAAAGTTGCTGAAATTGTTCAAGCAAGTCAAAGAAGAAATTATAATTTACCTTCTAATTATGAACTAATTGGTGGTTATGAGTTACTTCATATGGACTTGATAGCTGAGCAAGAATATAAAGAATATGTAGTAAAAAATGATTTTAAAAATATAGCTAAAATTGATTTAGATAAAGAAATTAATATTGAGTATTTTCAAGGCAACAAAGAGTTCAGATATAGAAATAAAATCACTTTATTTGATGGTGCACTATATCAGAAGAAAACACATAATAAAATTTATTTAGATGATTTTTTGTTAACTGATATCAAACCGAAAACAAATTTAAAAGGTAAAATAATTTTAAGAAAATTAAATAAATTAATTATCGGAAGTAAAAAAGACATTGAATTATTTAATTTTGATGATTTACTTGGTTTGAGATTTAGAATTAATATTAATTCCTTCTATCAAGTAAATAAAGAAGTTGCTCAACATGCATATCAAAGAATTATAGACTTTGTACAAGAAGGTGATTTTGTTTTAGATCTTTATAGCGGAATTGGTACAATTTCACTTTTAGTGGCTCAAAAAGCAAAAAAAGTTATAGCTGTTGAAGAAAATAAATTTGCACATAAAGATGCTTTATTTAATCAAAAAATCAATAAAATAAATAATGTTAGCTTTAAAAATAAAGAAGTTTTTGAGTTTTTAAAAGATTTTGATGATTTAGTTGATACTATAATAGTTGATCCAGCACGTGAAGGTGTGCAAAAAGCTGCAATAAAAGAAATTTTACGTTTAAATCCAAAAAGAATTATATATTTGTCTTGTAATCCTGCAACTCAAGCTTATGATTTTTCACTATTAAAGCACAAATACAAGATTATATTTTTTGAAATTCATAATATGTTTGTTAAAACTTTTCACATTGAAAATTTAATTTGTTTAGAAAGAAAATAAAAATTTTACTTTTTTAAAAAAATTTTGTATAATTCAAACTTAATTATTAATAATTATAAAACATAAATTTTAATATTAATTTCAAAGGAGAAACGTGCAAGACGGTCTAGATATTTTTATGCAAGTACTTTCTTATGGAGGAGCAATAGGTGTAGCTATTTTCTCCATACCTGAGGTTATAAATATCGCAAGATTCAAGAGAACTCATCATTTAAATAAAATTTTATTTATTATTTTGTTTTTAGCATCATTATGTTTTTTTGTTTCAGGTGTTTATTTCTGTATTAAATCCACTGAAGTAGCATTTCAAGCAGCTGTTACTACAGCAAACGGTATTTCAATGCTTTCTTCTGGTTTCATTTTAGTTCAAAAATTCTGAAACATTCATAACGCTAAAAAATTAGGAATTACAGAAGCTGAATTTGCACAAAAAAGAGTTAAAAAAGTATAGAAATAACTAAACAGTATTTTAAAAAAACCAGAATTAATTCTGGTTTTTTTAAAATATATTTTGTAAACAATTATTTTTTGAGTCTGTTAAGTTTTGCAACTGCATTTCTAGCTGCTTCTCAAACTATTTCTGAATAAGTAGGATGTGGATGAATTGCATCTGCAACTTCGTAAACAGTAGTTTCTAAGTCAACAGCAACTACTAATTCACTAATAATATCTGTAGCCACTGCTCCTAAAATATGAACACCAATAATTTCACCGAATTCTTTATCAACTAATAATTTTGCAAAACCTTGTGTTTCGTTTGTAGCAATCGCTTTACCAATGTGACCATATGAAGCTTTACCAACAATAAAGTCAATACCTTTTGCTTTCGCTTGTTCTTCTGTTAATCCAATTGAAGCAATTTCTGGATTTGTGTAAATACATGCTGGAACAGTTTTATCTGAGTATTTTTCTTTTTTACCAACAATATTTGCCACAGCAACAACAGCATGTCTATACGCTACGTGAGCTAGCATTGATTTTCCGCTAACATCACCAATTGCATAAACTCCTTCAACATTAGTTTTACAAAATTCATCAGCTACTAATTCAGATCTTGGTCCTAATTCAAGACCAACTTCTTTTAGACCTTGAGTATTTGGTACTCTTCCAACTGAAACTAAAGTAAGTTCAGATTTAATTCTGTGTTCTTGATTATCAACTGTGTAAACAACTTCATCGTTTTCAAATCTTTGAGTTGTTGCATTTGTAACGATTTTTACACCTAATTTTTCTAAATTAGCACTTACTTGCTTTGAAATTTCACTATCAAGGTTAGCTAAAATTAATGGTAGGTTTTGTAAAATAGTAACTTTTGTTCCTGCGGTTGCAAATATTTGTGCAAATTCAACCCCAATAACTCCTCCACCTACAATAGTAATAGACTTTGGTTGTTTTTCTAAGTTAATTGGTTCTTTTGAAGTAATAACTTTACCTGATTGGTAAGCTTGTGCAAAACCTGGTAAATCAATTTTTCTATCTGTAGAACCAGTTGCAATAATTAAGTTTTTACCACGGTAAACTTTTCCGTTTACTCTAATTACATGACTTGCTAAAAATTCAGCTTCTCCAACTTCTGATTTAGCTTTTGCAGCTCTTACAATTCCTTGAACACCACCTACTAATTTAGCAACAACATCTCTTTTACGTTGATGCATTTTTTCTCAACTGAGTTTAAATGGAACTGTGTGCCCAATTACTCCATAATCAGAAGCGTGGTTAACTAGTTCTAATACTTCAACGCTTTTTAGCATTGCTTTAGTTGGAATACATCCAACATTTAAACAAACTCCACCTCAAAATTCTTTTTCAACAATTAAAGTTTTTAGACCGTTTTGTCCTGCTTCTGATGCGGCTAAATAACCACCAGGACCTGAACCAATAACGATAACGTCAAACTCTTCATCAACAGAACCTGAGTATGTTGTTCCTTTAGATTTAGCTTCTGCTTGTTGTGCTAAAGCTCTTTCACGCATCGCTGCTCTTCTACTTAATGCGCTTGCTGGTTTGTTTTCTGCTGTTGTAGTTGATTTAGGTTTTGTAAAAGCACTTAAATCAAATAGTTCATTAGATACTTTAACTTCTCCAACAACTGATGCTCCACCTTCTTCTTGTGGTTCTTCTTTTTTAGGTGCCTCTGTTGTAGGCGCAGGTGCTGCTTCTTCTGCAGAATCACCTTTTCCATCATCGATGTGAAAAATTTCTTGTCCCACATGAATTGTATCACCTTGTGCCATTAAGATTTTAACAACTTTTCCTGTTGCAGGAGAAGGAATTTCTGAAGTCATTTTATCAGTTTCAACTGAAAATAATGAATCTCCTTCTTTAACCATATCTCCTTCTTTGACAAAGATTTCACCTACAACTCCTTCGTGTAGACCCTCACCAATATCGGCGAATTTAAACTTAAACATATTTCTCCATTTTTTTAGAATGTTTTTAAATATTTTTAAACTTTGCAACTTTAAAGTTGCAAAGTTTAAAAAATGAAAATTCGATTAATTATTTGTTGTGAAATTAAATTATACCTAAAATTTCTGGTTTTTCAAGTAATTCTTTTACTCTAGAAATAAATCTTCCAATTGTTCCACCATCTACTCAACGATGATCAGCAGCTACTGTAAGATGCATTACTTTACCTTCAGTTGCTTGTCCATTTACTCAACGAACATTTGATTGGATAGCTCCAACTCCAGCAATAGCGATTTCTGGGAAGTTAATAACTGGAACTCCATATAATGCACCAACTGATCCATAATTGGTAATTGTAAATGATCCACCAGACATTTCTGATGCTTTAATTTTTCTTTCTCTTGCAGCTTTTGCTAAACGATTAATTTCTAGTCCAATTTGTACCATTGATAAGTTTTGTGCATCTTTGATAACAGGAACCATTAAACCAGCATCTGTATCCACTGCAATTCCTAAATTAATTGTTGAAGGATAAACAAGTGATTCAGTTGCTTCATCATACTTAGCTGCTAAAATAGGAAACTCTTGAAGCGCAATTAAAATAGCTTTAGAAATGAAGGATAAAAAGGTAATTTTTAATCCTGTTGTTTTTTGAATATCTTCAACTACTTTTTTTCTTAAATATCATAAGTTAGTAACATCAATTTCATTTACTAAGTTAACATAAGCAACTGAAGATCATGAATTTTTCATAGCTCTAGCAATTGCTTTTCTAATTGGAGCAACTTTTTCGACTTTTCCACTAAGAGCTTCTGAAGTTGAAGAAGCTGCAACTGGATTAGGAGTTGCTGGGGTTTGTTGTATTGGAGCAACTGATGCAGCTGGAGCTGGAGCAGCTGGAGTTGGTTGTGGATTTTTAGAAAATGCAATAACATCTTCTCTCATAACCCTACCACCTGGACCTGTTCCTTTTACTAAATCAATGTTAATGCCTAATTTTTCTGCTAGCGATCTTGCTAGAGGAGTTACAAATCTTTTTTCCATTTTTAAATATCCTTGAATTTCTTTTAGCCTTCGAAGCTCATTACTTCTTTAATTTTGTTGAGAATTTTTTTGTCGTTAATTGCGTGGAATCCTTCACCTCTTGCTAAAGGAACAGTAATGTCATATCCTGTTAATCTTGCAGGAGGCGCTAATAAGAATTCAAATGCTTTCTCATTTACTCTTGTAATAATTTCAGCTGAAACTGAAAATGATTTAACAGCTTCGTGAACAACTAAAAGTCTTCCAGTTTTTTTAACAGAGTTAATAATTGTATCTGTATCTAAAGGAGAAATTGTTCTTAAATCAATTAATTCTACAGAGTATTCTCCATTTAATTGTTTTAAAGCAGCTAGTGCTTCGTGAACTTGTGCTCCATATGTTACTAATGTTAAATCAGAACCTTCTACTAATACATTTGCTTTACCAATTTCAACTTCATAAATTCCTGCTGGAACTTCTTGTTTGAATGAACGATAAATTTTCTTAGGTTCTAAGAAAATAACTGGATCTGGGTCGTTAATAGCTGCGATTAATAATCCTTTTGTATCATAAGGAGTTGAAGGCATAACAACTTTTAATCCTGGAATGTGTGCATATAAAGCTTCAATTGCTTCTGAGTGGTGTTCTAGAGCTCTAACTCCACCTGCCATTGGCATTCTAACAACCATAGGTACAGTAAATCTTCCTCTTGTACGATTTCTATATCTTGCTGCATGAGCCATAAGTTGTTGAAATGCTGGATATGAGAATCCTTGAAACTGCATTTCAACCACTGGTTTTAATCCATAAAGTGCTGCACCTACACCAACACCTGCAATAGTAGCTTCAGCAATTGGAGCATCGAATACACGTGAGATTCCAAATTGTTTTTGAAGTCCTTCAGTAGCTCTGAAAACTCCACCTTCAAATCCAGCGTCTTCTCCTCAAAGAACAACTGTTGGATCTTTTTCCATCATTAATGCAAGTGCATCTGTAACTGCACCAATGTTATTTAATGCTTTTGTTGACATAAATTATTTACCTTCCTTTGCATAGTAATCTTTAGCGTGTTGTTTTTGCTCTTTTAACTCTTGAGTTAATGTTGCATATGTGTGGTCAAAAATTTCATCTAATTGAGTGTCTAATTCTTTTAATGATTCTTCATAAGTTGTTTTAACTTTATCTAAAGAAGAGTCTCAAATTTGTTTAATTTCTTCATCAGTAATGTACTTTTTGTCTTTTAAGTATTTTTCAATTCTGTGGAATGGTTCTCATTTTTCGTGTTCTTTTTCTTCTTCTTCTGTACGGTAAATTCTTGGATTATCTGAAGAAGTATGAACACCTTGTCTTCAAGTTAAGAACTCTACTAAAACAGGCCCATTTCCTTCACGTGCCCATTCAACAGCTTCTTTAATTACTACATATGATGCTAGTAGATCATTACCATCCACTATAACACCTGGTATTCCAACTGCTTCTGCTTTTTGAGCAATAGTTTTAGATCCTGATCCATATTTGAAAGGAGTCGAAATTGCTCATTGGTTGTTGTTTACAGTAAATACAGCTGGTCATTTTCAAATGCTTGATATGTTCATAGCTTCATAAAATTCACCTTCACCTGTTCCACCGTTTCCTACAATTGACATAGCAACAGTTTTTTTACCTTGTAATTTTGCTGCATAAGCAATTCCTGCTGCATGCGAATATTGAGTTGCTATAGGAATGTTAATTGGTAAAACATTAACACCCACTGGAGTTACTGAACCTCTTTCTTGTCCGTTTCAGTAAAGTAATTGGTTTTTAATTGGAACTCCTAAAGCTAACATTGTTGCATTAGATCTAAAAGCTGGTGCAAATCAATCTTCTTTTTTAAGCGCAAAAGCACTAGCTACTTGTAAAGCTTCTTCTCCAAAGTTAGGTGCGAATGAAAGCATTCTTCCTTGTTTTTGTAATTGAGTCATATAAGTATCTTGTTGACGTGATAATACCATTCATTTATAAGCGTCTAATAATTGATCTTTTGTTAATTCAGTATCAACGTTTTTATCTATTAAATTACCATTAATATCTAAAAATCTTACTTGTTCATCATATGAACGCATAACATGATCTTTTTTAATGTATTTAAAATTCATTTTGCTCCTTTTATAGTTCTATTTAGTATTTTAATTATACTAAATTATTTTATATTATTTATGAAGACTTTATGAAAATAAAATAAAAAAGCAAATATTACTTTGCTTTTTTAAAATATTAATTATATAGCCTTGAAATAGGAATTAAATAAACCCTTTTTTTCTAAGTGTTTTTTTAGTTTTTGCACTTACTTTTAGAGTTTGTTTCACACCATTTACTTCAACAACTACTTTTTGTAAATTTAAGTTGAATTTTCTTTTTGTTGCATTTAAAGCGTGTGAACGATTATTTCCACTTAAAGGACCTTTTCCTGTGATATCATCTTTTCTTGCCATAGTATTATCCTTTATTTAATGTGCCTTTTACTTGTGATACTATTTTTGCAAATGTTTCTGGTTCATTAATTGCAAGCTCAGAAAGCATTTTTCTGTTAATTTCAATGTTGGATTTTTTAAGTCCGTTAACTAATTGTGAATAACTAAGTCCAAGTGATCTAGAAGCTGCATTAATTCTGCTTATTCATAATTTACGAAAATCTCTTTTAACTTGTTTTCTATCTCTAAATGCATATGTTCAGGATTTTACAACTGCTTGTTTAGCAACTTTATAACCTACTGACTTGTGTCCTCAATAACCTTTAGCTAATTTTAATCATTTTTTTCTTCTTGATCTTGTGACAGTTCCACCTTTTACTCTCATTGGTAAAATCTCCTTTTAATTATTAAAAATATTGATAAATTTATTAAATTAAGTCTTTTATTCTTTTGTAATCAGAAGAGGACATTAATGTTGCGTGTCTTGACTGTCTTTTTTGCTTTGTAGATTTATTTTGTGCTAAATGAGAACGATATGCATGTTTGTGTTTGATTTTTCCAGAAGCAGTTACTTTAATTCTTTTTTTAAGTGCTGATTTTGTTTTTGCTTTAGGCATTAGTTTCTTCTTCCTTTATAGTTTTTTCAAAATCAATTAATTCCTTTATTTGTTTTGAAGAAGTAAATTTGGGTAATTTTTTCTTATCACGTTCAATATGAAGAGTTAAAAAATTACCAACTGATTGCATTTCTTTACTTAATTTTGCAATCGATTTTACTTCATCAAAAAAAGAATTTAAAATTAATTTACCTTGTTCAGGTCTTGTATTTTCACGCCCTCTAAGACGAAGAGCCACTTTTACTCTGTCGTTATCTAATAAAAATTCTTTGGCTTTTTTTGCTTTGATTTTTATATCATTTAAATTGATTCCAAAAGATAAACGAATTTCTCTATTGTTTGTGAAAGATTGTTTTTCTTTTTCAACTTTTTGTTTTTTCTTTCTTTCATACTTAAATTTTCCATAATCCAAGATTTTAGCAATTGGTCTTGGTGTACCACTTGAATTATCTATTGAAAGAACTACTACATCGAGTTTTTGTTCTTTTGCCATTTCAATAGCTTCTCTTGTTTCAATTATCCCAATTTTTTCATTATCTGAGCCGATAAGAAAAACTTTGACAAATGGAATATTTCTGTTTACTCAATGTTCTTGAACTGGTTTAGAACGTGAAAAATTTTTAGGATTTGGTTTGGAAATAATTTTTCCTCCTTGGATTAAAAAATAAAAAAGTGGTAAATCCACTTTCTCAGCAAAACAAAAATTATTATTAAAAATAATAACAAATTAGTATTTTGTAGCCTTTACCTATGAACACTTATTCATCAGGTGAGAGTGAATCTTCTTTCTGCAATAATTTCTAATTGCCATTTCATTATACAAAATTTTTTAAAAAACAGAAGCAAAACTTAAAAACTTATAATAAAAATAAAAAAACAAACTAATTCTCTCTTTGCAAGAAATTAATTTGTTTTTCGTTTAAAAATTTAATTTCAAATAATTATTTGTGCTTTTGAATCAACTCTTTTAATTTGTTAAAATCAATTTGTTGGTGAACATCAGAATTTGCTTCTACTTCTAAAACTGTTCCGTCTTTGTCTAAAATTAAAAATCCTCTATTTAATAAGAAAATTTCATCAATTAAAAATCCAGCTTGTTGCCCAAATGATCTTCTTCTGTGATCTGAATAAAATTCGATATTGTCTTTTCCATTCATTCCCAATCATTGTCCAATTGCACTTGGTAAATCAACTGAAACCGAAATAAATCTAACATCATTAAATTCGTGCGCTAATTCACTAATGCCTTTGGTTTGCTCATCACAAACAGAAGTATTTATTGAAGGAAAAACAGATAAAACAGCTAATTTATAAGCTTTTTGTCCTTCAAGGTTTTCATCAAATTTTGAAATTGTAATAGGTTGAAAAGTTTTATCTGTTAATTCTAATTGAATTTTTGTTCCTACTTTAATTAATTCTGTTATTAATTTATATTTTTTATTTTTAAATGTTGTTGTCATTTTACTCCTTTTTGCTTTTGACTTGTTTTTTTAGTTTTTTGAAAAACTTCTTATCTTTTTTGTCCGGATATTTTGCTCAATAAGAAATTTTAGTGTAGTAATTTATATTATTATAAGAAATTATCAATGTATTTTCTCAATTATTTTTGACAAATTCATAAATTAAAACTTCATTAAAATATTGGTTAGTTTCTAAATTATTGCTAATTAATTTTAGATGTGGTGTTTTAGAGAGTGAATTTTGCAATGCTTTTATATTTAATTTGCTTTGCATAGTGTATTCTCAATATTTTGTATTACTTGTTTTTGATAATAATTTGTCATTAATTTGTGAATATATTTGATTTTTATTGTTGTTCAAATATTTAACTAAATGAAGTAAAATGAAGATATTTGAAGAAAAATTATCAATTGGTTCTAAAGAATAATTAATTTTTTGACTTAAAGAAATATTGATTTTTTCTTGTTGGTTATCTCTAAAAAAATGACTATCTTGATTTGATAAGAAGTTTACGTTATAAAAATTAAAATTTTCAAATATTCCAAGCGGTAGTTCTGAATTTACTAAAATATAATCTTGATTTTGCTTTTGATTTATTTGGTTTTCGTTAGTAAAATAAGAATTAAATTTTAAAGGATTTTGAGATCTTTGTTGTGTTTTGTCAATAACATTTGGTTGTTTTGTTTCAAATGTTGGATTTTGTGCAAATGGTGAAGGATTTACGTTACTATTTTGAGTTTGTGTAGATCGAAATTGAAACTGATATGTTAGTGAATTAGAATCATTAACCAATGTTGAAAATGATTCAAAATCAGGAAGTTGATTAAAAGTTTGTTGTTTTTTGTCAATTAAAAATAATAAAATATCTCAGTTATTTAATTTTACATATTTGTATTTATTTCTAATGTAAAAATCAATTTGCTCTAAATTATTTGCGTTCACTATTATGTCGCATTCTTTTTTGAAAAGTAGTAAAAACAAGGAAATTCTAAAAGGTCTTACAGATTTGTGAATAGTAAAACCAAGTTGCTCTAATAAATCCAAAGAACTTCATTTAGATTTGGTAGAAATAAATAATTTTGTGTCTTTTGCAACATCATTACTTATTTGAAATTGATTTCTAATTTCTTTTAATCGATTTTGCTCTTGCATATCATAATAAACATTTTGATTTCATTCAAATTTAGAAATTTTGTTGAATTTTTTATTATGACTTTGATAAATTAATTCAATTGCTGAATTATAAAAAATATGATAGAGTTCTTGGTCTAAAAAGTAAAATAATCTATTTCTGATTTCTAAAATAACTTTATTTGAATGTGGATCATTGTAAAAATAAAACACTAAAATTGCTTTATTTTCTACATCATCACTCATATTTGTGTCTAATCAATATTTTAAAGTTTCTTTATCAATATTTTCTTGTTTTTGAGATTTTTTAACTCAATAAGTTTTTAATTTGTAATGTCTCAAACTTCTATAGAATTTTTTAAAAATATTTGTTTTAGAAGTTAAATTATGAGCAAAAATAATTGGTCTATGTATAAATTTAGATTCTTTAATATTAATTTCATTTTGAGCTAAAGCATTATCATAGATTTTTTCTAGTCCAATTAAAATTGTTTTTGCAAAGTTATGAAGTGAAATATTGTTTATTTTGTTATAACCTAGTCCATATTCAAGATAAATTAAATTTGAATTACCTGAAAAAAAAGGAACAAAAAAAGGCTCTGTTGAATTTTTAAAATCTACTTTTTTAAGTTGATTTTTCTTAAAAAATCTATATTTTAGAAAGTTTTTTCATTTTTGTTCTTCTTGATCTACTAAAAAATATTTTTGTGGAGCTGTATTAAAAGTATTTGAATTTGAGTCTAAAAATTGTGAAGGTTCATACTGAATTTCTAAAAAAGAGTTTTTGTAATTTGGAGCATTAAATGTACTAGTATTTTGTTGATTAAACTCTTGTGAATATTGAAATGGATTATTTTGAGTATAATTTGCAAATTGATTTGATTTTAAACTCTTTTGTTGATTTTGTTGTGATGTAACATTTGAAAATTGATTATTTGAAACAAAATTTTGAGATTGTGCTGATTTAAGATTAGTATATTGTTCATTTGCTTGGGTTGGATTTGATGAAAAATTACTTGATGTATTAGTTGAATAATCTATAAATTGTTTTGATTTTGGAGTTGGGTTAAATTGTTGATTATTGAAAGAATTTTGTTTTGGATTTTGGAGCTTATAATCCGAAAATTGTGCTTGATTTACAAAGGATTTTTCTTGTGAATTTTGTTTTGAATATGCTTGATTTGTAAAGGAATTTTGTTGCTGATTTTGTAATTGATTCGTTCTTTGTTGATTCTTAAAAGAATTGCTAAAATTATTCGATTTGCGATTTTGTGATTGATTTTGATTATTGTTTATTTTCATGATGTAATTACATATGGCGAGGGTTAAAGGATTCGAACCTTTACTAACGGGTTTGGAGTCCGTGGTACTGCCATTATACTAAACCCCCTGACTTAAATTGTTAATTTTTATTTTCCAAATTTAAAGTTACAAATATCTCCATCTTGAACAAGATAATTTTTACCTTCTAGTCTTTGTTTTCCTTGTTCTTTTGCGTTTTTTTCACCTTTTGCTTCAATAAAATCATTATATGATATTATTTCTACTTTAATAAATTTTTTTTCAAAATCTGAATGAATTATTCCTCCGCATTGTGGTGCAGTGTATCCTTTTTTAAAAGTTCAAGCACGAACTTCTTTTACACCAGCAGTGAAATAATTTGCTAAATTTAAAAGTCCAAAAGCTTCTCTAGTTAAAATTTCCAAACCTGGTTCCTTAAGATGGTATTCAGTTAAAAATGCTTCTTTTTCTTCAGGATTTAATAAACTAATCTCATATTCTATTTGCACTGAAATAGGAATTATTTTATTATTTTCTGCTTTGGCAATTTTTTCTAGTTCTAAATAATATTTGTTTTGTTGCGGATTTTGAATAGAAGCTTGATCAATATTAGCAACATATAAAACTGGTTTTAAACTTAAAAGTTGTCAACTTTGAAGAATTTTTAATTCATCTTCTGTGTAATTTAACACTCTTGCTGGTTGACCTTGTGTTAGAATGTCTTCAATTTTTTTTGCTAATTCATATTCAATTTTAAGTGTTTTGTCAGTTGTATTTTGTGCTCGTTTAGCAACTCTTTTTAAAACATTTTCAACTACTGAAAGATCAGATAAAATTAATTCTAAATTTATAACTTCAACATCTGCTTTTGGATCTATTTTGTTAGCAACGTGAATAACTTTGTTATCATCAAAACAACGCACCACGTGAATTATTGCATCCACATCACGAATATTTGCTAAAAATTTATTTCCTAATCCTTCACCTTTTGAAGCTCCAGCAATTAATCCTGCAATGTCAACAAAGGAAAAAGTAGCATAGACTATTTTTTCTGGATTAACTATTTTTGCAATTTCGTTTAATCTTTTGTCTTTGATTTCAACAACTGCTACACTAGGATCAATAGTAGCAAAGGGATAATTTGCAATTTCAACTTGAGAAGAAGTAAGTGCTGAAAAAAGACTGGATTTTCCAACATTAGGAAATCCAACAATACCTGCTTTTAATGACATAATTTCAATTATAATAAAAAAATTTTTAGAATTAACTAAAAATTTTTTTATTAATTTTTACCTTCTTACTCTTTCACCAACAAAAGCCATAAGAGCTATCATTCTTGCTCTTTTAATTGCTAATGATACTTGTCTTTGGTGTTTGGAACATGATCCTGTAATTCTTGAAGGTTGAATTTTTCCATGTGGATTTACAAATTTTTCTAAAACTTCAACATTTTTATAATCTATGTAAACTGTTTGAGTTTCGCAAAAGTGGCAAGGTTTTTTCTTTAATTTCTTTTTGTTTTTTTTGTTCATAATAATTCCTTTTTATTTTTCCATAGGACTAAAATTTCAATCAATGAATATATCGTCATCATCTTCCTCAGTTTCATCTTCAAATTCATTAGTTGGTGCTAGATTGTCAGAAATTGTTTCAGCTTTTGAAGTATTTGCATTGATAAAAGTGGGTTCATTAACTGTTTCTGAAGTGTTTTTCAAAGAAGGTTTTGCTGTATCAGAAACATTTTTCTTTTTTCTTTGTTCTAATTGTTCTTTTGTTTCTAAAGATCTAAAAGAATCTACAACAACATCTAAAGTAAAGACATTTGTTCCATCATCTTTTTGATATCTACCTGATGATAAATAACCTTCAATTAAAATTAATGAACCTTTTGTTGATAGTGTGTAAATATTAATTGCATGAAATCTTCAAGCTACCACTGGGATAAAATCAGTGATTTCTTCAGAATCTGCACTGAATTTTCTTCTTTCAATTGCTAAATTAAATCTAAGATAATCAAGACCTGATTTAGTTCTATTTAAAACCAAATCATTAACTATTCTTCCAACTAAAATGACTTTATTCATAAATTTTACTCTTTAGTTTCTGTTGTTTTTTCTTCTTTTTTCGCTGTGTGAGCTACTTTAGAATCTTTTGCTGGTTTTACAGTTTTTGGTTTTCTTAGCACTTTGTCTTGTTCATTTTGTTTTGAAGAATCTGTTTCTTCTGATTTTTTAACAAAAGGTTTTTTGACAAATGGTTTTTGAAAACTTTTACCTTCTTCTGTTGAAGTTGTTGGTTTTTTAGAAGAGAAAAATTTGTGTTTACCATTTTTTCTAGGTCTGAAAGTTTTGTGCATTCCTCTTTCAGAATCTAGATTAATAACTAAAAATCTTAAAACTTGTTTTTTGAGAATATTTACTCTTCTGACAAATTCTTCGATTAAACTTTCCTCAGATTTTAAGTTAGCTAAAACAAAAATTCCTTGTTTGTGTTTTTTAATTTCGTATGCTAACTCTGTTCTTTCAAGTTTTTCAATTTTTTCGATGTTCTTAGCATCAAAAACAGATTTTAAAACGTCTTCAATTACTTTTAAATCTGTTCCTGGAGCTAAAACAGTCATAATTTCGTACTTTGACATGTACTCTCCTTTTGGTCTTATTGGATCTACAACATATAGATCAAGGATTTTATTAATTGTAGTTTGTTATAATGTAGGAAATTATTATAACATAAAAATTGAATTTTTTAGTACTAAACTTTAATTAATGAGCTAACGTCATATTTTTTAAGTTTTTCAATTCCGTTTAAAAATCCTAATTCAAGTAAAAAGATTACTTTATGAACAACAGCACCTTGAGATTCGATTAAGTTAATAATCGCTTTCATTGTTCCGCCAGTAGCTAAAACATCATCAATAATTGCTACTTTTTGGCCTTTTTTCAACATATTAGTTTGGATTTCTAGAGTTGATTTACCATATTCTAAATCATACTCAAAACTAATAACGTCTCCTGGTAATTTTTTAGGTTTTCTTACCATAATAAAAGGTTTTTTTAAAAAAGCTGCAGTAGGTGTCCCAAACAAGAAACCTCTTGCGTCTGGACCTATAATAACATCTGCATCTTTAGCTAACTCAGCCATTTGATTAATTGTGTAATTTAGCACTTCTCCATTTGCTAAAAGTGGTGAAATATCTTTAAATACAATCCCTTCAATTGGGAAATCTTTAACATCTCTGATGTATTCTATTAAATTGATTTGATTTTTTTGCATTTCTTTTAAATAGTACACTATTTTAAAAAAAAATAATAATTATTTTTAAAATTGATTTTTATTAGCTCTGTTGTAAATTTTTCTTCTTTTTAACATTGCGTTTATTTTTGAGGTATTCAAAAAAAATCGGCATTCCTGAAATTGCAAAAAATGCTACTAAAATCAACACTTTTATAAGTCTGGGCACTAATATATCTTGTGCATCTTTGATTCAAAATAAAGCTAATAAATCCAAAATGGGAACTCCAATTGAAAAAATTAAAATTATTCAAATTACAACTAAAGAAATTATTGAAAAAGGAACAAAATACTTAAATTTAGTTACTTTTACTTTATTAGTCTTCCTGTTTTTTAAACCACCAAAAATTGCTATTCCTATAAAAGCAAAAGAAATAAGGGCAGATCAATTACCTAAAATATCAGCAAGTGAATAAAGACTATCTAATCTTACTCCGTAATTATTATATTTACTATCATCTATAAAAGCAAATGTTCCGATTAAAAACAAAATTATTATAAAAACTGTAGAAAAAAGAAGCAAAATTATCGTTCCTACTATTGGTTTTTCAACATTTAATTTGCTTTTATATTTACTTAAAAATTTAAAATCTCCTTGTAAAATTAACTCTTCTACTAGCCTTGGTCCTCACAAAGTAAAAGCATTTAAAATTCCTAAAATTCCCAATGCAATAAAAATATTTGTAAATCCTAAAACATTAGAAATTAAAGTATCATTTCATTTTAAATCATTTTTAAGAACATAAATAAATGAAGAAATTGAACCATCACCTACTATTGACATTGCAATAGCTAAAAGAAGATAAATAACTGTTACAATAATTAATCCAAACAAAATTGCCAAAGGTGTTTTTTTAGGTTCTTTCATCTCGCTTTGAATTCCTGTAGCTGCAAAAAATCCTTCATATGTGAAGAAAATTGCTGCTAATGATAAAACAAAACCAAAGCCTGGAATTGTATATTTTAAACTTTCTTTGTTTTCTACGATTTCTTTAATATCTACAAAAACTGGTTTTGAATTCAGTTTAGCTGCACCACCTGAAGAAAACATAATAAATGAAACAACAACAACCAAAATAATCGGAAGAAATTTAAACACTAAAATTATTTTGTTATGTCAATTTGCTAATTTAGAACTTAATCCAACTAAAGCAAAATAATAAACAAAAACAAGAACAATAATTAAAACTATAAATCAATCTAAATGAAAATGAAAATCTGCATTTGGAGTTAACGAAAAAGCTTGATAAGCATCTTGCAGCGTTTGCACAAAATAAAGCGGCATTGAAAAATAGGTAAGCGGTAAGTAAATGAAAATTATAAAATTACGAGATAATTTGTAGATAAATTGTGAATTAAATCGTTTATTTCATTCAATTAACGAATTATTAGAATGAGTAGAAACTGAAGAAATTTCAAGCAAAGAAAAAGCCATTGCAATAATTGCAAAACTAGATAAAACCCATGCAAAAATAGCCAAAGTTAGATAGTATCCAGAGCCTTCAAGAACTGATCTTGACTTAAAAAAAATTCCTGCTCCAATACAAGATCCTAAAACTATTAACAAAGCACTAGCAAAACTAATTTTTTGTCGCTTTGCTAACTTTTGATCTGAACTTGCTTGCATTGAATTTTCCTTTCTTTTTCTTCATTTTCTTGATTTAGTATATAATTAAACACAATATATGCCATCATAGCTCAGTCGGTAGAGCACATCCATGGTAAGGATGGGGTCGCAGGTTCAATCCCTGTTGTTGGCACCATATCGATTTATCGTTAATTTGATTAAGACGCAAAAATATTTGTGTCTTTTTTATTTAAAAAATGAAAATAAAATTAATTAAATAAGTTTTAAAATTTCTTGACCAATTGCATCTGAATTACAATCACCAATAACTTTTGTAGCTACTTGAACTAAATCAGGTGTTGCATGTTTCATTGCAAAGCCTATTTTAGCATTTTTAATCATCAAAAAATCATTAGAAGAATCTCCAAATGCAACTACATTATCAAAAGATCAATTATTAGAATTTAAAATAAATTGTATACAGTTAAATTTATCAACATCTAAAGGATTAATATCAACAAAAATCCTATTTGTAATAGTGACTTTATATTTATCTTTTAGCTCTACAGCTAATTTGTTGTAAATAACTTTAGTGGTAGCTTCTGAATTTCTAAAAGCAAATTGAGAAATCGATGTATTATTATCAATAAGATTTTTCATTTGTGCATATGAAATTAGATTATATGCTTTTAAATCCATTTGTGCTTGTGAAGATAATCAATCATACTCTTTTTGTGGTGAAAAAAGAAAAGCATCATCTGGAGTAGAGATCGCACTTAAACAGTTATATTCTAGAGCAATGTCAAATAAAAGTTGCAAAGTTTTACTATCAATGAACCCATTTAAATAGGATTTTTGCTTTGCAATATCATAAATTATTGTTCCATTGTTAGATACTAAATAATCAAAATATGGATACATATCTGAAATTACTTTAGTTGTTTTTAATCCTCTACCAGTTGCAATTATATTAACATGATCTAAAGAATGAGCTTTTTTAATCGCTGCTAATGTTGTTTCATTAATCAAGTTATTATGTTGTAACAAAGTACCATCTAAATCGTAAACAAATATTTTTTTCATTATTTTTTAGCCTTTAATTGTGGAAATAAAATTACTTCACGAATAGATGTTTTGGAAGTTAAGAGCATTACAAGTCTGTCAATTCCTATTCCACAGCCACCAGCTGGTGGCATTCCGTATTTTAAAGAATCAACAAAATCATAGTCAATTTCATTTGCTTCTTCATTTCCTAAATCTTTTTCTTTTATTTGATTTTCAAAACGCTGTAATTGATCCTCAGGATCATTTAATTCATTAAACATATTAGCAAATTCTTTTTTAGCAATAAAAAGTTCTGCTCTTTGTGTGAAACGAGGATCTTTTTCATCCTTTTTAGCTAATGGAGAAATTTCAATAGGATGTCCATAAACAAAAGTTGGCTGAATAAGTTTGGGTTCAACAAATTCTTCAAAAAGAGCATTAATAATATGACCTGATTGATAAAATTTTTCAATTTTGATATTGTGTGCTTGAGCAATAGCTTTTAACTGTTCAAATGATTGTGTTTTTAAATTAATTCCTAAAATTTCCGAAGTTTTATCTACTAAATCAAATTTATTAAATGGTAAATTAAAATCAATTTCGTACTCACCAAAAACAATTTTTTTATTTTTAATGTTTAATTTATCAACTAAAAATTTGAAAATTGCTTCTGTTCTTTCCATCATTGTTTCTAAATTAGCATATGCCTCATAAAACTCTATTGAAGTAAATTCAGGATTGTGAGTTGTATCCACTCCTTCATTTCTAAAGATTTTTCCAATTTCATAAACTCGATCTAAACCACCTACTAATAATTTTTTAAGTGGTAATTCTGTTGCTATTCTTAAATAAAAATTTGCATGTAACGAATTATAAAAAGTAGTAAAGGGACGAGCGCTAGCTCCTGTTAATAAAGATTGTAAAATCGGAGTAGTAACTTCCATATAATTGAGGTTATCTAAAAACTGTCTAATTAAAGAAATAATTTTTGTTCTGGTGAAAAAAACTTGTTTTGTTTCTGGATTTGAGATTAAATCTAAATAACGTTTTCTATATTTTTCATCAACATCATTAATTCCATGGAATTTATCAGGCAAGGGTTTTAAAGCTTTAGTAAGAAGTTGTAGTTTATTTACTTTTAAAGACAATTCATTGGTTTTAGTTTTAAAAACAACACCTTGTGCTTGGATAATATCACCCAAGTCAAGAAGTTCAAATAAGTCTTTATTTTCTTCGATTTGAAGTAATTTTTTATCATAATAAAGTTGAATTTTATCAAAATAACTATTAATAATTATAAAAGGTCCACGCATTGCAACTATACGACCTGCAACATTGATAATAACACTTTTTTGTTCAAGTTCTTCTTTACTAAAAACATCAAATTCAGCAACTACTTCTTGCCAATTAGTATTTTCTAATTTAGTTTCTGAATAAGCTGGAATGTTTTTTTTATTTAATAACTCAACTTTTTTTTGCCTTACTAATTCTTGCTCTGATAATTTATTTATAGACATGTTTTCCTTTTAATTTTATTTCTTACTTTAATAAAAAGAACATTAAATTAGACAATTTAATGCTTTTTATAATGAATTTTAAATATTAACTTTACTCATTTGTTTCATTGTTTGAGTTTTCTTTTTCTTCTTTTTGTTCTCTTTTAGCTTTAGATTCTGAAAGAACTTCTTCTAAAATTTGATTTGCTGGTTTTTTCACAACCGCTTCTTTTTCCTTAGTTTCTAAAGGTTTCATATGTTTTACTAAGTAATCAATTTCTTCAGCAACAATTGTTTCTTTTTCTAAAAGTGTATCTTTAATTAATTCTAAAAGATCTAAATTATTTTTAATTATTTCTAATGCTTGAGAATATGCTTTTGAAATAATTTCTCTAACTTGAATATCAATTTCATGTGCAACATTTGAAGAAAATAAAGTATTTTTTGCATAATCACGACCAAGGAAAGGGCTTCCTGTATTTTCTTCATACTGAATTGGACCTAAAGAAGACATTCCATATTCAGTAACCATTTTTCTTGCAATCTTTGTAGCTTTCTCTATATCGTTGGCAGCACCTGTTGAAATTTCATTTTTACCATATTGAATTTCTTCAGAAGCTCTACCACCCATAAAAGTAGCAATTGTAGCTAAAAGTTCGGATTTTGTTGAATTATATTTTTCTTCTTCAGGAAGAATTAAATTATAACCACCTGCTTGACCTCTAGGAATAATAGTAATTTTTTGAACTTTAGCTCCGGCCCTCATTTTAACACCTACTACAGCATGACCTGCTTCATGATAAGCCACCATAGTTCTTTCTGCTTCAGTAATTACTCTGTTTTTCTTTGCCGGTCCACCAATTACTCTATCAATTGCTTCGTCAATTTGTTCATTAGTTATAACATCTGTTTTTTCTCTAACAGAAAGTAAGGTAGCTTCATTAATAACATTTTCTAGTTGTGCACCAGAAAATCCTGGTGTTCTTTTTGCTACATTTGAAAATTGAACACTTGAAGAAATTCTTTTACCTTTAGCGTGTAATTTTAAAATTTCTTCTCTTTCTTTAATATCAGGATAATTTACTATAACTGTTCTATCAAATCTTCCTGGACGCATTAAAGCAGGGTCTAAAACATCTGTTCTGTTAGTTGCAGCAATAATTAATAAACCACTGTTTTCAACCATACCATCCATTTCGACTAGCAATTGATTTAGTGTTTGTTCTCTTTCGTCATTTCCTCCACCAATTCCTGAACCTCTTGAACGACCAATAGCATCTAACTCATCAATAAAAATAATTGCCGGAGCTTCTGCACGTGCATCTTTGAATAATTCTCTAACTCTTTTTGCTCCAACTCCAACGTACAACTCAACAAAATTAGAAGCAGAAATAAAGAAAAATGGAACATTTGCTTCACCAGCTGTTGCTTTTGCAATTAAGGTTTTTCCAGTTCCTGGAGGACCACCTAATAAAATTCCTTTTGGTATTTTTGCTCCAGCTGATGCATATTTTTTAGGATTTCTTAAATAATCAACAAATTCTTCAATTTCTTCTTTTACTTCTATATTTCCAGCAACATCTGAAAATCTTTTATCTGAAGTAATTTTAATAGCTTGGTTTTTCCCTGGATTGAAGAACCCTCCTGCACCTGAATTTGAAGATCTGTAACTTCTTCAAATAAAGTAAAACATAATAATAAAGAAAATATATGGTAGTAAAGGTAAAATATAAGCAACAAAAAAGTTTGGTCTTGTTTTGTCAGTATTAACAACACCTAATTTACCATCTAAAATATTAAAAATATTTGTAACTTGAGTTTTTCAATCAGATCCTAAAACAAAGTTTTTGCTTGAGGCTACTGTTTGTATATTAGCAATAAAATCTTTTAAACTATTTGTATTTTGTAGAACATAAGGGCTTTGTGTAGCTTGTGTAACTTGAACACTTAAAGGAACTTGGCTATCGGCGGAATGAACTAACGATCCTATATATCTATTTATTGTATATGGGTTTGCAATTACTTGATAAATTTCAGGAGCAAAATTCGCAGCTCCAGTATTGTTAACAACTTTAATTCTAAAATTTTCTACATCATAACTAACTGATCAAAAAAAATGTTCATCTATTGTAGATGCAGCGTTTGTTTTGACTTGATTATCAAAATAGCTAATAGATTTAATAATTGGAGACGGCAAAAGAAGACGGTATATAATAAATGCCGCTATTATACCTATAATTATTGCTCCAAAAATGTATCTAAAATAGCTTCTGTTCAAGGGTTTTTTTGCCATAGTAGTTTCCTTTCCTGGTTATTAGTCATAATATTATAAAATAAAAAGAGCTTTTTTGATCTATAAAATTATTCTATATTGTTTTTTAACTAAAAAAACATCTTTTTTTAATAAATATCTTCCTGATCTTTCTTTTGCTAATAAAAAACTCTCTATAGATTTTAATTTATCCTTTGTTATATTTATATCAAAATAATATTTATGAATAAAAAAATATAAAATTTGAGATTTTTGCTTCATTTTTTCAAAAAAACTAATGTCAAAATTGCTTTTTTCTCATTTAGAAAGTAAAAAATTGATTCTAATAAATTTAATTATTTTAATTATATTTAAAAATCTATATTTTAAAATAAATAAATTTTTTCAAATTTTGGATTTTGTTGCTAATTTATGTCTGATTTTATTTCTTTGATAAATATCTTTACTATTTGAAGAATCAATAGCAAAATGAATGTTTTTTTTGTTTAATAAATTAATTATTTCTTCTTTAAAATATTTGAACAAAAAAATTCTGGTGATATTCATATTATAAAGAAAATTTTTCTTCTTTATACCTCAATAATTTACTTCTTTTTTCTTCATTTTCTGAAGAAAAACAGTTTCTATAAAATCATCTTTTTGATGTGCAATTATTAATTGTTTGCAATTGTATTTTTTGTAAATTTGACTAAAAAAATGATAACGAATTAATCTAGCTTGGTGTTGAATATTTTGATAATCTTCATATTTTTTTTCAGATGATAATATTTCTAATTTAATTTTATGTTTTTGGCAAAACTTTTCAACTATTTGTTGATCAACATTTGAATCAGCTCTTAAATGATAATTAACATGAGCAGCCACAATGTTTTTGTTTTTTAATTTGTTCAACAAAAACATTGAATCTGGACCACCACTAACTGCTAGTAATGTTATTTTTTTGTTGATTTTGTTTAACATTAAATTTTTCTATTGCTTTTCGGAAGTCATTATATAAATAATAAAGTAGGATATCTGCACAATCATCAATGACTTTTTTAATTATTGCTTCTTGTATTGGATCAAATGGAGTTAAAACATAATTTTTACTATTTTTATCACGAGAAATACCAATTTTTAGTCTTTTAATTTCTTGAGTTTGTAACATTCTAAAAATATCTTTTAAACCATTATGTCCTGCAGAAGAGCCATTTGTTCTCATAATTGCTTGACCAACATTAAAATCCATATCATCATAAACTATCAAAATATCATCTATATTTATTTTATAAAATTTCACAAGCTCACTAACTAATAATCCTGACTGATTCATATAAGTTAATGGCTTTGCCAAAATATAATCTTGAGTTTTAATAATTAATCCAATAGAACGTCAGTTAATAAAATCAGTTTTTAAGCTTTGAGCTAATTTATCAATAACTCTAAAACCTACATTATGTTTGGTTAATTCATATTGTGGACCTGGATTTCCTAAGCCAACTATTAATTTCATATTTTCCTTCTTTTTTCTTCTTTTTATTGATTTAAATAATCATCTAATATTAATTGAGCAGCTAATTTATCCTTATTTTTTTTTCTTTTTTGTCTACTCAAACCTTGTTCAATCATTATACTATGAGCTTTTTTAGTAGTTTGTCTTTCATCTACTAATTTTATAGGAATATCAAAATGTGTTTTGAAAAGATTGACAAAATAATCAACTCTTTTAGAACTTTTTGTTTGATTTAATTGCATACTTAAAGGATAACCAATTAAAACTAGTTCAATTTCATATTTTTCAAAATAATCTTTTAATTTTTCAATTACTAGTTCAAGTTTATGTTCTTTAAACTGAAAATTTTCAAGTGGTTGAGATGTAATTCTAAGAGCATCAGAAATTGCAAAACCACAACTTTTACTTCCTAAATCTAACGCGATAATCCTTTTCATTTTCGTTGTCTTTTCTTATCGAAATGATTTTTGAATATATTTTCTATTTTACTAATTATTTCTTGATCAAAATGCATTGTTGATGAGTGATCAATTTCAAAAGAAATTGCAAATGAGAATTTAAAAACTTCTGAATCAAAATTGTAAGTTTCTATTTTCATATCTTGAAACATATCATTTTTTAAAATAATGCGAATATCTTTTTCTGCTTGTGCCATATCTTTGGAATAAACTTTTATAATATATTTATTCTTGCTTATTCTTTGACCAAATATAAAAATTGCATTTGGATTTAAAACAATACCAACTAAAACTAAATAATTTAAATCTATTAATTCAGAAACACTAATGTCAATAAAGATATCAAACTTAGCATTATTTACATAATTGTTTTTTTCAATAGCATATGTAATTTTGCTATAAGAAAGTATTACTTTTAAAAATTGAGAAGCGATATCATTTTTGTCAAGAATTGATTTAAAAAATTCTCGATTATTGTACAAATTATTAAAGTGTTTAATTTGAATATCATCTAATAAGTCGTGATTTTTCTTTATTAAAAAGTGATTTACTAAAGTCTGATTTTCTGATTGCTTTCTTGTTTTTATTTGATTTACTAATTCAACATATACAGGTGTTTCTTCATAATCCAAATCAGAATTTATATAGGGATTAGATCAGAAATTTTTAATGTTTTCTTGAATTTGAATATTCAAAATATTCATATATTCTTGGTTAAACACAGATTTTTTTTCTGTCTTTCAGCCAAAACAAAATTCTGTTTTATTATAGGCTACTAATGTAATAGGTAATTCTAAATCCAGATATTTACCTTCTTTTTCTTGAAGCAAATGAATAAAACTATTTTTACAAATTCCAACTACATCAGCTATAACTTCATTATTTTGAATTATCTTACCTAATAATTTATTTTGTGGACTAAAAATAGTTTTTTCTAAAATAACTGTATAAAGTTGAACTCCATTTTCGTCTGTTGGAAATGCATCAGTAATTCTAATATTTTCTAAAAAACAAGATTCTACAAATTCAGTTTTTGCTATTCTTTCTTTGCCAAAAAACATTCAACTTAAATCACAAAGGTACTTAAATCTATCTTCCATAATAATGCCTTGATTTTATAATGTTCTAATTATATATTTAATAATGTAAAAAAATAATATTTGAAAAAATCCTTCTTTTATGAAGGATTTTGTAATATTTGTTTGATTTTAGAAACCACTTCAGGTTCTCAAACCATATTAGCTTGGACTAAAATATCACTTCCACCACCTTTAATTGAATTTAGTGAGTTTAGTTCTTCAAAAATATTGCGAGATTGCTTGTTTTTTGAAGCAATTGTGATTAATAAACGCATATTTTGATGTTGTCCTAAAACAAAATCTATATTAGTATATTTTTCTCTTAGATTTACTGCTAGTAGTTTTAAATTATGAACACTATCTACATTTAAATCAAGATAAATTTGTCTATTTTCTAATTCTAAAATATTAGCTGAATCAAGTTTAAATTCTACATTTTCCTTTGCTAATGAAGCTTTTTTTTGCAATATTTTATTATCAGCTTTTGCTTTTTCAAGATATTGTTCGATTTCGTTTAGCCTTAATTCTCAATCATCACTAAAATTCAAGGAAGAAACCCCACGATATGTAGAATCTAATTGATGATTTTTATCTCATAATTTCATAAGAGTGTCTCAATGCTCTTTAAAAGCTTCAAAACAATATGAAGAAATTTTTTCATTTGTTGTAATTGCTCTAATTCTGAAAACTCCACTTCCTTTATTTTGACAAGAAACTATTTTAAATCTTTCAATTAAACTAGTTTTTGCTATATGGGTACCACCACATAAATCAGTTGTAATCCCTTTAAATTGAACTAATCTAACATTTTTAGGGTCCATATATTCTGCTTCTTCAAGTGTCATAACAGCGTTTAATTTTTCAGCTTCTTTGATTGAAGTTTCTAAATAATGTCTTTCAACATCTTCTTTTATATAAGAATTTACACGATTTTGAATTTGATTTAATTCTTTTTGAGTAGGTTTTTTATCTAAAGGAAAATCAAAAGTTAATCTTTCTTCATTGTTATCAGAACCTAATTGTTTTATTTGTGCTCCGTATTGTTCTCTTAATGATTTAAAAAGAAGGTGAGTTGAAGAATGATTTCTTTCAAGATTTCTTCTGTTTACTTCATCAACTTCAAGAAATACTTCTTGATTTTTGTCTAAAACACCTTCAAGAACATGAACATGATTTAAAAATTTGTCTTTGAACACTTGTTTAATTTTAATTTTATTATTGTTTTGAACTATTCAACCTTGATCGTGTTTTTGACCACCTGCAGTAGCGTAAAAAGGAGTTTGATCAAAAATCACATAAGATTCTTGATGCTCTGAAGATTGTTCGATTTCTTGTTCTTCATCAGCTAAAAATACTATTTTTGCTTTAGCTTTTAAATGGGAATAACCTATAAATTGTGAAATTTGATCCTTAACTAATGCTAATGAATTAACAGTTTTTTTCATTCCTAATTTTTTTTCACCCATAGAAAGTTGAGCATGTCTTTCTTGATAAATTTTAAATTGATCCATATCTAATTCAATATTTTTTTCAGCAAGAATTTCTTGAGTTAATTCAATTGGAAAACCAAAAGTTTCAAAAAGTTTAAAAGCCACAGCAAAATCAAATTGTTTATTATTTTTTTCAATTTCTTTTTGAAGTAATATTTCACCATTTTCAATGGTTTTTTCAAAAAGTAATTCTTCTTTTTTGATTACTTCACTTACTCTGTCAACATCAATGTCATAAATTAAAGTGTTTTTAACAACATTAACTAATTTATATAAAAATGCTTCTTTAATTCCTAGTTTTTTCCCTGTTCTATATGCTCTTCTTATTAGTCGTCTTATGATATAACCTCTAAAGGTATTTGAAGGTTCAACACCGTCATTTATGGCATTTACAACAGCTCTAATGTGATCAGCAATTATTTTAAAATATGAATTAATTTTTGATTTTTTTTCTTCTTTTTTGAAGTAATTTTCAATATCATATCTAAAAGAAGCCATTTTTTCTATTTGATGAATAATAGGAAGAAATAAATCAGTATCAAAGTTAGTTGGTCCATCTTGTAAAATGGAAACAATTCTTTCTAAACCTGCACCAGTATCAATATTTTTACTAATTAAAGGTGTGTAATTATTTTCTCCATCGTTATTAAATTGTGAAAAAACAATGTTCCAGATTTCAATAAATCTATCATTTTCAATGTCTTCTTTTAATAATTCAATGCCTCTTGAATCATACTTTGAACCACGATCGTAGAAAATTTCTGTACAAGGACCACAAGGACCAAGACCCATATCTCAAAAATTAGTTTTTCTATTTCCTGCTATTAAATGTTCTTCTTTTATTCCTAATTTTAATCAATATTCTTTAGTATCTAAATCTTCCAAAAAATAAGTAAAATAGAGCTTATTAACGTCAAATTTTAAAACTTTAGTAAGAAACTCAAAAGCATATTCAATTGCTTCTTTTTTGAAGTAATCTCCAATAGAAAAATTTCCTAGCATTTCAAACATTGTATGATGTCTGGAAGTAATTCCCACATTTTCAATATCGTTAGTTCTTAAAGATTTTTGCGAATTAGTAAGTCTTTTGCTAGGTGGTACTTTTTTACCTGAAAAATAATCTTTTAGAGTTGCAACACCTGAATTTATCCACAATAACGAAGGATCGTTTTCAGGAACTAAAGATTTACTTTCGACTTCTAAATGGTTTTTAGATTTAAAAAAGTCAAGTCATAATTGTCTAATTTGTTTTGAAGTTAATTTTGAGTTCATAATTTCCTTTAACTTTTTATTTAAATTTTAGCAAATAAAATCTACTAAAACATTAAGTTCAGTAGATTTTATTTTATTATTGGTTTGTTTTTATAATATCAGATACATCAATCGATGATGTTACCTTGAATGAAACAGGCGAAGCAGACGTACTAGAAAGTTCCTTTAGTGTAGAAAAATGATCTAATGCGAGAGGATAAATATTAATATCTGAATTAATATTTAACAGATATTTATCGTTTTGTTTTTCAATTTTAAAAGTACTAGAATCAGCTACAGAATTGGAATTTATAAAGGAAATTAAAGGATAAATAATAAATTTTTCTTTTGGTTTTTTAGGGTCAGATGCTTGATAGTCAGAAATTTTAAAATTATTTAATGAGTAAACTTTTTCTGTTTCTGGGAAAGTTAGTGAAAGGTTATCGATAATAAAATTTTTTAGAACATTTAATTGATCATTATCTGTTATATTTACACTGTTTTTAGTTTCTAATTCTGTTTTGTATTTTTTGACAAGTTGTTCGAATGTGTTTGTTTTTTTAAGGTCAGATGAAGAAGGATTTAATTCAAATTTAAAATCAGATTTTGGATTTCATTTTCTAAAATTGTCAAAATAGTATTGTTTGTAATAAACAGGTTCGTTGTCTTCAAATGTGTACAACTTAACTTCTAGCCATAACTCACCTGTAAAATCATTGAACTTAACTTTATCAATTTTAATTTGATACTGTCTGTTTCTATCATTATTTGTATCTGCTTGTTTTACTTTAACAAATTGGTCTGTTAAACCTAAGTTAATACTTGGAATTGAAGGTATATTTATGATGCTTTCCTCAGAATTATACAGTTTATTAAATACACCTTGTATTGCATTAGAAAACAATAAACTAAAAACTACAAAAGAAGGAAAAAGTTGTTTTAATTCAGCAACTGGAGTTTGCACTAGTATATTTGGTTCTAAAGCTTGTAATTTCTCTACTTTTGGATTTTTTCAATAAATATTGATATTTTTTTGCTTTGAAAATGAAGGATTTTCTTTAGAAATAACAGTTAATTTTACATTTTTAAGTATCTTGCTAGTTTTATCTTCTTCAGCGCTTGTAAAATCTAATTTTGCATCATATTTTTGTTTAAATTTTTCATCATTTGTAGTTAATTTAGATACGAAATTACTATAGTCAAAATTTTTGTATTCATCTGATTTGAACTTATTTAAAGCGGTTGTAGTGTCTAAAGATTTTGGTGTATGAGCAATTAAAAAGTCATTATCTAAATTAAAAAAATCTATTTCTAGATTATTTTGAATCTCTTTATTTTTCTTTTCTTCTGCTAATAATTCTTCTTTAGTTTTGGTGATTGGACTTCTTTTTTCTTCTTTTGGTGGATTTGCTTTTACTTTAGATTTGTTTTCATCAACTTTATTTATTGGAACTACTTTTTTATCTTGTTCTAGCATCATACCCATATCATTTATAGGATTTGTTGGAGATTTTACTTTATTATCTGTAACTCCTGCTTCTGGGGAATTATTATTTGTATTTCCTACCATAGTGTTTCCTTGTTCTTGTGATTCATCTTTTTTTCTATTATTTAAATCAGAACTTTGATTTGCTGATGAATCTTCAGGCTTGGTATTATCTATTGGTTGTGTGCCTACAGGAGTAGTTTGATTTTTACCACAAGAAATAGCTAATAAAATTGTTGAAAATGCTAAAGTTGATATTAAATAAAGTTTCTTTTTTTTCATAGTGCAATAAATTATAAATTATATTTGTTAATTTGAAGTTTTTTTAAGCGCTCTTAGTTGTTCTAAATGATATTCTTTGGCTGTTTTTATGTCAGAATTTGTCAATTCATTATTCTTTGATTGAATTACTAATCGAATTTCTTTTACTATTTCAACAAAACCTAAAAGAGTTCCTTCAATTTGAAGTAAATCAAACAAAATTAGTTCTGCAATTGAAGGTTTTTTAAAGTCTATTTTTAAAATTCCGTGGTACTTTTCTGAATCTTTTGTTGATAAAAAGTTGGCTATATAAATTCCCGTGTGTAATTTTTCAATTTCATCAGGTCACTGAAATTTTTTCTCAGAATCTAAAGTTACTTTTATTTTATAGTTTTCTGTAAGTAGTGAATTAAGTAAACTAATTTCTCCAAAATTTAAATTTTCTTTCAAAAATTTTGTAGAAATTTTTATTCCTTGTTGGCTGTCTTTTATGTGTTCTATTATATGGGTGTTTTGAAAATATTCCTTTAAAATTGAAGCATTTCACTGCCCAAAGCGACCGAATTTAAAGTCTTTACCAATAACAAAAGAGCTAGCACCTGAATTGATTAAAGAATCTATAAAATTATTGCCAGTCATATTTTGAATCTCTTCATTAAAATCTATAAGCAAAATATTTTTAATTTCTTGATTTGCTAAAGCATAAATTCTGGAATCCAAATCAGAAAATACAAATCCATTGCTTTTAGGTAATTTAATTGGATTTTTAATCATACACACAACTACTGTATCTGATAGTTCTTTGGCTTTTTGAATTAATTTTTGATGACCAATGTGAAAAGATTCAAAAGAACCTAAAACAAAAGTAGCGTTGTTAAATTTAAAATTCGAATCTAAAGGATAAGAATAAATTTTTGTCATAATAATATTTAGTTTATTAGTTTTAACTCTTTTGCTTTTTTGTATACTCCAAGATCTCTAGTATCTTCTGCAATGTCTTTTGCAACGCTTTTTACTTCATCTAAAGCATTTGCCATTGCAACTCCATAACCAACATCTCTAATCATTTCGACATCGTTAGAAGAATCTCCAAAAGCGATAATTTGATCTTTAGTAAATCCTAAAAGAGTTGCTAAAAAAATTAAAGTAATACTTTTTTTAATATTAACTGGGGAAATAAAAAAACCGTATGTTCATCTTGAACTAATTTCTGCTTGAATATTTTTTTCCTTTAAAAATGAAGCAAAATTTTTCATAATCTCAGGATTTGGATACTTTTCTTTAATAGTAATAATATGTAGTGGAGTATCTCCAGTGTAATCATTTATTGACTTCATTTTATGTTGATGTTTTGATAAAAATGGTGAATCTAAATCTGAATGTCCATCGGAATAATATATATGTTTATGATCCATTATTACAAATTCTACATTTTGTTGATATGCAAATTCTTCAATTAATTTAAAATCACTAAAACTAATTTCCTTTTCTCAGATTATTTTTTTTCTTGCAAAATCGTAAATAAATGCACCATTTGCTCCAATAAAATAATCAATATTTGGTGTATTAATATGACGTCCAATAGTTACTAAATCTCTACCAGTTACTAATACAGTTTTAATATTATTTTGTTGAAGTTGAGAAAACATATCGATTATTTCACTTGGAATATCTTTATAACCCGAAGGTAAAATTGTATCATCAATATCTGTGGCAAATATTTTTATATTTTTACTTATCATTTTTATTTCCTTGTTCTTTTAATATTATTTTTATCTTATTACCAAAAAGTTTTGTGGACTTTAAAGTTTTGTTTTTAATTGTTGCAATACCTACTGCCTGATTTTGAATTACTAATAAAGTTTCTTCTGGATCTTTGTAATTTTGTTCAAAAGAAACAACCTTGCCTTGCATAAGTTGTTGTAATTGAAATTTGTCTATTTTGGTTTGACTCAAATGTATTAAATCTAAAACATTTAAATCTTGATTTAAAAAAGAAAAATCTAAAAAATTTATTTTAGTTCTTGTTAATTCTACCATAATTGCACCAATTTTCAACATCTGACCTAAATCGTGAACTAAAGTTCTTATATATGTTCCTCTTGAGACTCTAAATTGTAATTCAAGTGTTTGTTGGTTGTAATCAAAATTTAAAATATTATATTCTAATACCTTTATTTTTATAGGTTTTAAATCCAAAAACTTGTTTTGTCTAGCTAAATCATATGAACGTTGACCATTAACTTTTTTAGCTGAAAAAACTGGAGGTAGCTGTTCTTCTTTAGCAACTAAAATTTTTAATTGTTCTTCTATTTGTTTTAAAGTTACTTTATTTTGAGAAAATTCTTCTATTTTACCTTCAATATCGTACGTGTCTGAAGTAAAACCAAATTTTAATTTAACAACATATTCTTTGTCTTGTGTGTCGATATAAGGTATAAATTTTGTGTCTTCATCCGTTGCTATTAACATTAGCCCAGACGCTAAAGGATCTAATGTTCCAGTGTGTCCGATTTTTTTAATATGATTTTCTCTAGCATAGTTTTTAATAAACTTAAATGATGTAATATTAGTTGGTTTATAAAGCAATTTAATCATAGATAACCTTTAAAAAGAAAGAAAAACCAAGCATTTAGCTTGGTTTTGTTCTTGACAGTGAAAATTCAAGAAAGGAGGTGAATTCTACATTTGGTGCGCAAGAAGGGACTTGAACCCTTACGCTATAAAGCACTAGAGCCTAAATCTAGCGTGTCTGCCAATTTCACCACTCGCGCTTAATTGTATGTTTTATAGGAATCGAACCTAATTAAAACTACCAAGTAACATAAATGGTGCCGTCTATAGGATTTGAACCTACGACCTACTGCTTACAAGGCAGTTGCTCTGCCAACTGAGCTAAGACGGCATATGGTGGAAGATGAGGGGATCGAACCCACGACCCTCGCCTTGTAAGGGCGATGCTCTCCCAGCTGAGCTAATCTTCCTAAAATGGTGACCCGTACGGGAATCGAACCCGTGAATCCATGGATGAAAACCATGTGTGTTAACCGCTTCACCAACGGGCCAATATGGCGCCGATTGCGGGGATCGAACCTGCGACCAACTGGTTAACAGCCAGCTGCTCTACCGCTGAGCTAAATCGGCTTTTTGCTATTTCTAGCACATATTGAAGTTAAAGAAATTTATTTTTGTAGACCTTCAATAACTTTTTTACCTTTATAGAAACCACAATTTGAACATACATGGTGAGGTAATGATTTTCCTGAACAAGTTCCACAAGTTACTAAAGTTGGTGATGTTAATACATCATGAGTTCTTCTTTTGTGTTTACGTTGTTTTGATGTTTTACGCTTTGGTACTATTGCCATTATCTCTCCTTTGTGTTTCTAATTTGAAAAAGCATTATGATTATAACAAAATTTTTTATTTTTGTAAAATTTTATTAAATTTCTTTTCAATGTGAATAGGTAAGAATAATTATAACATGTTTTCGTAAATTTTGTTAATAAATTCTATAGATTTTTCATTACACACTAAATGCAATGTAATTTTTTGTTTTTCATCTATATTTATAGAATCTTTTAAGCTGATGGAAAAAATTCCTGGAATATCTTTTAATTTGTTTATTTCTTCTTCTATAGATTGATGTTTATTTAAAGTAAAAGTAATATCTCTTATTTTTAATTCATTAGAATCATATGAATTAAATTTAATATTTTTTACAAATTTTTTAATTGCATCTAAATTAATTTCTAGATAAAATGCATCTACTAATTTTAATTTTGGATGTGGTTTACCTATTCAACCTAATTGTTGATTATTGTAATATATTTTTGCAGAAACTCCATTATGAAATTGTTCTGAATTTGTTCTTATGAACTCAAAATCGAGAGAAAATAAATCAAACAATTTTTGTTTTAATTCAAAAAAATTAAATTCAGTAGAAGCTAAAATCAAAGTACTGATTTCTGAATTAATCATACCGATTTCAAATAAACTAATTTTAGACATTTTTCTTTTGATATTATGTTCTAAAGCTTCAGAAATTGAAATAGCTTGTGTGTTTCTAATTGTTTCTCTTTCTTTAGATAAGAAGGTTTTTAGATTTATTTGTTCGGGAAAATCAAAGGGATTAAATTCATTTTTTTGTTTAGAAATTAAAGTATAGGTTTTAATTTCGTTAAAGCCTAAAACTTTTACTTGTTCTTTTAAAGTATCAGTTTTTTCAATTTTAAAAACTGTATTTTTAGGAACTGTTGGTTCTAGTTTTGTGTAACCATAAAATCTTAAAATTTCTTCTAAAAGATCTTCATTTAATTCAATATCATATCTATATGTAGGTATTTTTACTTTTTTGTTTCTGAAATCAAATTCAAAACCTAAAGATTTTAAAGAAAATATAGTATTTTTAAACTCAGGATCACAGCAGAATTTAACACCGGCAATGTGTTGCATTTTATGAATGTTTAATTCTATTTCTTGTTTTTGAATTTCATTTAAATTTATTGAAAAAGAATAATTATTTAAATGTGATTTTAAAAATTTGTGCGCAAGATTAATAGAACCATAAGCAAAATTTTTAATAGCTCTATTAGAAGTGGAGTTAGAAACTTCTAATTCTTTTACAGTTTTTCTTGTTTGTGTAGTATCAAAAATTCCAATTTCAAATAGAACATTTTTGCTATCAGAATCTACTGCATTTTTTTCTAAACCAATTACCGCTGGAAAAGCTAAAACTTCTTCATTTTCGTTGATAATAACTAAAGAATTAGAAACTTTTACTTCTTTGTTTCCTAAAATAGTTTCGATAATACTTGATTTTATAGCTGGTTTTAAAATTTTTGTAGTTTTTAATTTGTCAACATCATAAACATGAACGGGTTGACCTGTCATAATTAAAGTAAGATTTGTCAAATCGACAATAGGATTTACAAGTTTAATTGAAGATTTTAATAAAAGTAATTTGTCTTGAATACTGAGTTTAAAATCATTGTCAATTTTAGCTTCTATTCCTGTTAGTTTATTATCTAAAAAGTCTTCAAAAATGAAGTCTGATTTAAAGCTAGGTTTGGTTTTTATAGACAATTTTGAAGTTGTAGTTCTAAAGTAAGCTGCCAATTCCTTCGCCATTATTAAGTAAGAATTTGCATCTGCACGATTAGCTAAAATTTTGATATCTAATAGGTAATCATCTAAGTCGAAAAAATCTAAAGGATCTAAAGATAAATCTACTTTTTTAAAGCTAAAAATTCCTTCTGCTACTTCTTTTGAAACTAAAGAATCATCAAAACCTAATTCATTTAAGGACACCAACATTCCTTCAGAAATGATTCCTTTTAATTCCTTAGCACCAAAAGTAATATCACCACTAGAAGTTCCTGGAACAAAAGCCATAACATAATCATTTTGCTTTAAATTTGTAGCTCTTGTCTGAATAGTTCTTTGTTTATCTTCAAATTCTATTTTACAAACTGTTAAATTATCAGCGTTTGGATTTTTGTAAAGTTCAATAATGTGCCCAAATTTAATACCTTGAATGTTGTTTAATTTTGTAGCAGATTCTAGTTCAAAACCAATGGAATTTATAGCTTTTGTAATGTCTTCTAAAGAAATATGTTTGTCTAAATTAGCTAATTGTTTTAATTTTTTGAGTGAAAAAATCATTGTAAATCCTTTTATTTAAATTGTTTTAAAAAACGTAAATCATTTTTATAAAGTTCTCTAATATCTTCAATTCCGTATTTAATCATAGCAAGTCTTTCAAGACCAACACCTGCTGCTATGGCTCTAAAATTATTTGTATAACCAGCTTTTTTAAGCACATTTGGATGAATCATTCCTGAACCTAAAATCTCAATTCATCTGTTTTTGTAAAAAATATCTACTTCTAAAGAAGGTTCTGTGAAAGGAAAAAAAGATGGTCTAAATTTAAATTCTAAATCTGTTTCAAAAACATAAGTTAAGAAGCTTTTTAAGGTTCCAATTAAATCAGTAATAGTTAAATTACCTACAGAAATAAAGTCTAATTGACTAAATTGATGTGAATGTGTTTGATCATCTTCATCATTTCGATAAACTTTACCCATACAAAATTGACTAAATGCTTTGTTTTTATTAATTTCTAACATTCTTGCACTAACACCGGTATTATGAGTTCTTAATAAATGTTTTTCATCTATATACAGACTATCTTGCATGTCACGAGCTGGATGATTTTTTGGAATATTTAGTCTTTCGAAATTGTATTCATCATTTTCAATTTCACTTGCTTTAACTTCAAAATAACCATTTGCTAAAAATCATTCTCTAATTCGTGTTTCAATTAAAGTTAATGGATGCAAACTAGCAAAACTATTAGTTGGTAAATTTATATCAATTCATTCTTTTTGAATTTGTTCATTTATTCTTTTTTCTTCAAGTAATTTTGCTTGATTTGCAAAGAAAGTTTCAGCTTCTTGTCTTATTTGACTAATTTGTTTTCCCAGTTCTTTTTTTTCTTCATTTGAAACAGATTTTAGTTGATTTTGTAATTTTGCTAAATAGCTATCTTTACCAAAAAAAGCATTTTTGGCTAATTTTAAATCTTCTAAATTGTTAATGACAAACTTATTTAGTACTTTCTTATAATCCATTATTTCCTTCATTTTTCTTTATATTATCTCAATATTTTTTAAATTTTACTTCAGCTTGAGAATTTGAGTATGTAAATAATACTTGATTTTTTAATTTATCTGGCATATATTGTTGAAAAATTCAGTGATTTTCAAAATCATGTGGATATTTATAGCCAACACCGCGATTTAATTTTGCAGCAGATTGATAATGTGAATCACGTAAATGATTTGGCGGGGTATAAATTTGGTTTGAATTTATCAACTCTTGTGCCTTTTCAAAAGCTAAATATGTCGAGTTTGATTTTGGACTTAAAGCAATTTCACAAATAATATGAGCAAGAGGTAGTTTCATTTCTGGCATACCCAATCTTTCCATTGCTCAAATTGCACTTTGAACTTTTATAGAAAGCAAAGGATTAGCTAGACCTATATCTTCATGAACAACAGCAATAAGTCTTCTGATTAAGCCGTCAATGTCTCCTGAGTGTAATATTATTGCTCCATAATAAAGTGAAGCATCCTCATCAGAACCTCTTAATGATTTATGGAAAGCACTTAAATAATCATAGTGGTTATCACCTTTTTCATCTGAATAAAAATTCATTGATGGAATAATGGCTTTTATGTCTTCTTTTTCTATGTTTTTCTTCTTATTTAGCTTCAAAATTAAAGATAAATTATTCAAAGATTGTCTAAGATCGCCATTTGAATGCCTGATAATAAATTTAAGTAAACTATCGTCTATGATTTGACTTAAATTGTTATTTTTTAAGTATAAACTTAGTCTTAAAAATATATCTTCAAAACTTAGAGGTTTAAATTCTAAAAGATAAGTTCTACTTCTTATTGCAGGCACTATTTTAAAAAAAGGATTTTCTGTTGTGCAAAGATAAAAAGTTGTTTCACCCTGTTCTAAATGCGATAGTAAAATGTCTTGTTTATCTTTATTGAGTCTGTGTACCTCATCTATAATTACAACTTGATTATCCTTTATTTTCTGAAGCAAATCAGATTTATTTTCTATAGTAGCATTAAAAATATCAAATTTTAAATTCAAATTTTTGGCTAATAAAATTGCTAAAGAAGTTTTTCCTGTTCCTGAAGGTCCATAGAAAATAAAAGAAGATTTATCTTGTGTTTGTATAAGTTTTTCGAGTAATGTTCTTAAATGTGGCTGACCAACAAATTCTTCTAAATTTTCTGGTCTTAATTTAGTTGCTATCATCTTCTGCTATAGAATCTATTTTTTTCAACAATGATTTTTTTATTGTTAATTCTTCTAATTTATTTTTGAATTGATTGAAATATTTTACAAATTTATCATTGAGAATTTCTTTTAATTTTTCAAGAGCTTTTTCAATACTATCAACTTGCTTAATCATATCAGGAAGTTGTTTATCTACCTTATCAACTAATTTTTCAATTGAGTCTTTTTTAAAGGTTTCAAATTCTTTTTGTATTTCTTCTTTTGCTTTAAAGTTTAATTCAACATTTGTAAGTTCACTTTCTTTTTGTGCGAAGTGAAATAAAACATTAATTAATAAAATAAAGTATTGAGGTCTACATACATACATATTTTTGTATTCAGATACTGACTTAATGGAAAACTCATCTTTTTCTTCTAATTCAGTTACTAAAATAGCATATTTAGATTTTTGTTGTTCTCTATTTCTATCTAATTTCTTATAAAATGAAGAATTTTTTTGTGAACCTGAAGTAGATTCAGATTTTGCTTCAATAGTAATAGTTTCTTGAATATTTTCTTTTTTAACAGTTGAGAAAAAATTAAATTTTATTAATGCATCTGCTTTTTCATTATTAGCATCATTTTTAGTCATTTTTTCATATGTAACTGTTTCATTTAAATTAGAAAAACTTTCATAAAAAGTTTTTTGTAATCAGTTTTCGAAATCTTCACCAATTCGTTTTGAATTTGTATGTTGTCTTCTATCTAATTTATCTCGAAGTTCTTGAATAGCTTCTTCTTTTTCTTTCAAATTTTGTTCGTATTTTGCTATTTCTTGTTCTTTTAGTTCTTTTCAATCTTGTCTAGATTGTTCTAGTTGTTTGTCGAAAAATTCTTCTCTTTCTTTATGGATTTGTTTTTCAAGTTCTTCTTTTTTTTCTAAATATTTTTGGGTTGCTCTAGATTCGGAGCTTTCCGATAGTGCTTTTTTGTCTCTCTCAAAATTATTTTTTAAATTCTCTTCTTTTTGTTGAAAGTGTTTTTTTAAATCTTCTTCTTTTTCTTGGAAGCGTTTTTGTAAATCATCTTCTTTTTCTTGAAGAGAATTAGTTAAATTGTTTAATTTATCTTTTAAGCTAATAATTTCGAGATCTTTTTTATCTAATTCAATTTTTTGTCCGCTTTCTAAATTTGCAATTTTATTTTTAGAAGCGTTTTCGGATGTTCTCAAATTATTTATTTGTTCTCTTAATCTATTGACTTCTGGATCGTTTAATAAAAATTCTTGTCTTAAGTCTTCTTTTTTCTTGCCAGATATGTATTTATCTATGTTTTGTTCAATTATTGATTCGATTGATTGTAATCAGTCTCTATCTTCGTCTGTTAGTGTAAATATATCGCCTTTTTTTGCATCCTCTAACAATTCAAATGTTAAACTTTCTTTATCAACTAATTTAACTTTAATTTTTTTACTCATAATTTCTTATTTTATAATAAAAATAAAAATAAAAAAGTGCATAAATGCACTTAATTATATTATTATTTTTTATACTTGAGCTGCTTTTTTGGCTGCTGCTTTTTTGGCTAATTTAGAAGTTTTTAATCTTCTTTCTTCTTTTCTTTTAGCCATTTCTAGTCTTCTAACTTTACGCATCATTTTCCTTTTAAATTTGATTTAATTTGTTGTATTCTAATACTAGTTTATCGTCTTGGGGTTGTTTAGTAACAAACACTTTGGTAATGTCTACAGCCTCAATTTTACCATTTTTATGGCTGATTGCTAAGCCTGATTTATTTTCTAAAAGTAGTTCAACTGCTTTGTGCCCCATTTGAGTGGCTAAAATTCTTTCAAATGCAGTTGGTCTTCCTCCTCTTTGTGTATGTTCCAGTGACATCGCTCTAGTTGCTATACCTGTTTTATTTTCAACAAACTTAGCAATTGCTTTTAAGTCTTTATAAATGTGTTCAGAAGTTAAAACAATTGTGCTTGTTTTTCCTTGCTGATTCATTTGTTGATCAACTAAATTAACGATTTGTTCTTCAGTTAAAATGTGAGTATTTGTAATAATAATTTCAGCTCCAGTTGCAATTCCACCATAAAGCGCTAAGTCTTGACAATCTCTTCCCATTACTTCAACAATAAAACATCTCTTGTGTGATCTACTTGTATCTCTTAATCTATCAACTGATTCAACAATAGAATTTAAAGCAGTATCAAAACCAATTGTAAAATCTGTTTCTTGAATATCATTGTCGATTGTTCCTGGAAGACCAATAACTTTAACTCCTAATTTATGAAGTTCATAGGCTCCTTTGTATGTTCCATCACCACCAATTGCTACTAGTGCTTGGATTCCGAATTCATCTAATATTGCTTTTGCTTCTTGTCTAACCAAATTATTTTGAAACTCTGGGAATCTTGAAGAAAAAATTATTGTTCCTCCTTCTGAAGAAGCTTTATCCAAATCAAAATTTTTTGCTGGAACAATTTGCTTGGTTAAAATTCCTTTATAACCTTCTTTAATTAATAAAGGTTCTATATTGTGTAATAAAGCTTTTTTAGCAACTGCTCTAACAGCATTATTCATTCCTGGAGCATCACCTCCAGATGTTAAGATACCTATTTTTTTAATCATAATTTCTCTTTCTGATTGAATATTACCTTAATTTTATAAAAAAATAAGAAAAAGTATTAATCACTTTTTCTTATTTGGTCAAATCATGAAATGGTACGCCCTAGAGGATTTGAACCTCTGACCCAATGATTAAAAGTCATTTGCTCTACCTGCTGAGCTAAGGGCGCATATTGGTGCTCGAGACTGGAATTGAACCAGCACGGGATTGCTCCCGAGGGATTTTAAGTCCCTTGCGTCTACCTGTTCCGCCACTCGAGCTTACATTGCTGTTTTACAATTATACATTTTTTTTAAAAATATAAAAGAATTTTTACTAATTTTTTCTTTTTTTATTTAGTTGTAAAATTATTTTACTATATTTTTAATCGAAAGTTAAATTTTTTAACTGTTTTATATAATTAACAAATCATTGCATAGTTCTATTTAAGTCTAATTCTGTATTTTTATCTTGAGTTTTAGAATTTTTGATTTTATAAAAGTTTAAATTAGTTGCTAATAACTCCAAATTTGAATAAATTTCTATTTCATCTGAACTTGGAGTTAATTTTAGTTCTTCTATTCTTTTTGGATATAATCTAGAAAGTAATTTATAACTTGTTTCAAATAAAAAATTTAAAGGAAATAATTCTTGTTTTATTGAGCCAATTGCTACTAATTTAAAAGCATTTTCTTGATTTTCAAGTTTAGGTCATAAAATTCCAGGTGTATCTAATAGCATTAAATTATCAGTAGAAATTCATTGTTGAGATCTTGTAATTCCCGGCATATTTCCTGTTTTTACTTTGGAATTTGCTAATAAATTTATTAAAGTACTTTTACCACTGTTTGGAATTCCAACTACAAAAGCCCTTAATTGTGAATTTAAAATTCCTTTTTTCAAATTTTGCTCTTTTTTGATTTTTTGTAATTTTTTTAATGAATTCAAAATTATCTTTTTAGAAGAATTATCCTTTAAATTTGTTGAAAGAACAATATTATTTTCTTTTAAAAAATGCTTATTTACTAGTGAAATAGCTTTTTGCTTATCAGCTAAATCTATTTTTGTTAGAAGTATTAATCTTGGTTTATTTGGACTAATTTTATCAAATTCAAAATTATACGTACTAAGTGGAGCACGAGCATCTAAAACTACAATGAAAATATCTGCAAGAATTGCTTTTTGTTTAATTTCATCCAAACCTTTTTTCATATGGCCTGGAAATCAATTAATTTGCATATTTTCCTTTATTTTAATTAATTTTGTTTGTTTTTTAAAGCTTTTTTTATACTTACAAACACAGGAGAGTGATCAGAAATAAAATCTCTAATTCTTGCTTTTATATCTTTAGAGGAATTACTTTTATTTTTCTTGTTTTCTAAAACTTGACTTAATTCATTTTCAGAAGTTAATTTATCTTTTATAAGATCATATAAAGGATATTTATAAACCTTGTCAACAGTTAATTTTCCTTCTTTTTTGAAGAAAATTTTGTCATATGAGCTTGAATAAGTATCAAAATTTTCACCTAGTGTGGTTTTGTTTGTTTTCGAAATTAAAAGTTTATATTGAGTTAGCAAATGTTCAAAAGCATTGTCATTAGATTTTTCTTTAATATTAGTATCTGCCATAAAAAACTGATTTTGTGTATTTGTTTTATTTTCAAATCAATTCATCGCCTCTAACATATGATTTGCTTCAGAAAGTTCTTGTGAACCATTTCTTGAATCAAATTTAGTATTATCAACTTCTCCTTCTTCTTTTCCTTTTGCGGTTGGATTATTATTAACTCCAGGTGAGTCAAAATGTGAAGCAACAACAACAAATTCTTCCTCAGTATTTTTTAATTTAAATTTAGCTGCAACTGGTGGACGAGCAAAATCAACATTTTTAGTTGTTAGTTTGTCATCAAATGTTGCTTTACCTTTACTTACTTTAGATTTTGCAAAATATGCAGGAACAGAGTCAAAAACTGGATTATCATATACTAATAAATAAGGATTAGAACCATACAATTTTTCCTTATTAATTTCTAAAATATCAAAAAGAGAAGACTTAAAAATGAAAGCAACTCTTTCTTTTTGTGATTCATTTCCCTCACCATATACAGGATCACTTACAATTGAAGTTCATTTTGCTTCTTTATCTAAATTGTTTAAATTTTTAACAATGCTATCAACACCATTTTCTTTATTTGATCCAGCATTTACTTCCACTAAACCAACAACGTCTGCATTATTAAATGAAATAGTTTTTGCTAACATTTGTGCTTTATAAGTTTTTGCAAAGGAATCTTTATTAGAATTTACATCATCATCATAATTTAATATATTTCAAAATCCTAATTTAACATAATTATCATCTTTTTTATACAAATCATTTTCTGAACTCACACTTACTTTAGATGGCTCTTGTGTTGGTTTTGTTGTGTCTTGTGATGTACTAGAATCTGTTTTTGCCTTAAAAGAAGGAGGATTTACTTGATTTGTGGTTTTGGTTTCTACTTTATTAGTACAAGATGCTAAAAAAATAATGGAACTAAATGAAGTTAGCGTTAAAAAGCTTAAAAGTTTATTTTTTATTGATTTTTTCATATTTTTTTCCTCAATTTAGTTAATTCTATCTTATTTTGTAACTTTATTTCAAAAATCAACAAAATTATTTTGGCACTTTTACTTCTAGAGTGCCAACTTTATGGTATAATTTCTACATTGCTAAGGGGGTAGATATGCAAATAAATCAAGACAACACAAATGTATTAGAAAAATTTGGTAGAAATTTAACTAAGTTAGCAAAAGAAAATAAATTAGATCCTGTTATTAACAGAGATGAAGAAATAAGAAGAATAATTAAGATTTTGTCAAGAAAAACAAAAAACAATCCTGTACTAGTGGGTGAGCCAGGAGTTGGTAAAACTGCTATTGTTGAAGGTATTGCAATTAAAATTCATCAAGGACAAATTCCTGAAAATTTAAAAAATAAAGAGATTTGAGAGCTTGATGTTACAGCTTTAATTGCTGGAGCTTCTTATCAAGGAGAATTCGAAAAAAGACTTAAATTAGTTTTAAAAGAAATAGAAAAATCTGATGGCAACATAATTATGTTTATTGATGAAATCCATTTATTAATCGGAACTGGTTCAGCAGGTGGAAATGCAATGGATATGGCTAATATTTTAAAACCAATGATGGCTCGTGGTGAAATTAAATTAATCGGTGCAACAACAATTAACGAATATCGAAAATATATTGAAAAAGATAGTGCACTTGAAAGAAGAATGCAAAAAATATTTATCAACGAACCAACAGTGGATGATACTATAACTATCTTAAGAGGAATAAAAGAAAGATTTGAAAATTTCCACAAAGTTAGAATTACTGATTCTGCTTTAGTTGCTGCTGCCAGTTTATCAGCTAGATATATTTCTGATCGTTTTTTACCTGATAAAGCAATTGATTTAGTAGACGAAGCAGCAGCTAATTTAAAAGTCCAAATGAATTACCAACCAGAAGTTTTAGATAAATTAAAACAAAAATTAGCTTATATTCAAATGGAAAAAATTGCTTTAAATAGTGATGATAATGCCAAAAACAAAAACAAAATCGAAAAACTTGAAAAAGAAATAGAAGAACTTAACAAACACATTGATTCTTTAACTAAAAAATGAGTACAAGAAAAAGAAAAAGCTTTTGAAATATCCTATAAAAAAGAAGCAATTAATAACTTAAAAACTCAAATGGATAATCTTGCTTTAGAACAAAAATATGTAGAAGCTGGTCAAGTTTACAACAAAATGTTTGCACTTCAAAAAGAACTAGAAGAACTAGAAGAAAATAAAGAAGAAAATACTTTAATCAAAGAAGTAGTGAACCAAGAAGATATTGCAAATATTGTTTCTAAATGAACAAAAATTCCTGTTGAAAAACTTGTTGAATCTGAAAAAGATAAGTTACTAAATCTAGAGATTAATCTTGCTAAAAAAGTAAAAGGACAAGAACAAGCAATAAAATTAGTTGCCGATTCAATTTTAAGATTCAAAGCAAATATTAATGATCAAAACAGACCAATTGGTTCATTTTTATTCTTAGGGCCAACAGGTGTTGGAAAAACTGAACTAGCAAGGGCTTTAGCTTATAATTTATTTGATTCAGAACACCAAATTATAAGATTAGATATGTCTGAATATATGGAAAAACATTCAGTTTCCAAATTAATTGGTTCACCTCCTGGTTATATTGGTCATGAAGAAGGTGGACAATTAACAGAAAAAATAAGACTAAATCCATATTCAATTGTGCTTTTTGATGAAATTGAAAAAGCACATTCTGACGTTGTGAACATTTTCTTACAAATTCTTGATAATGGATTTTTAACTGATTCCAAAGGAAGAAAAGTTGACTTTAGAAACACAATAATTATTTTTACTTCAAATATAGGAGCAAAAGAAATTTTAGAAAACAAAAAACTTGATTTCAACCAAATAAAAGATAGATTATTAAATTATTTCAAACCTGAATTTATCAATAGATTAGATGAAATAATTTCCTTTAATTTCCTAAATAAAAATGTTATTTTAGAAATAATTGATCTTGAATTAAATAATTTAAAAAACAGACTCGAAAAAAATTCTTATTATGTAGACTTTGGTACTGAAATAAAAGAATTTGTTTCCAAAAATGCTTATGACCAAAATTTTGGAGCTAGACCTATTAAAAGATATATCAAAAAAGAAATTGAAACTTTTGTTGCTAAAAAAATCATTGCAAAAGAAATAATTGAAAAAGAACAATATGTTATTAATTTAGATAAAAAATCCAATTTAGTTTTAATTAAAAAATAAATTTATATAAAAACAAGTATTTTTACTTGTTTTTTTATTTTTTATTATTATCAAAATCAAAAACTAACAGACATTATAAAGTACAAAAATTTATTCTGAATAGAAGGATAAATTTAACAAATTTTCTAAATTAAAAAATCAAGTTACTAGATTAATTTAACAATTTTTAAATATAAAAATAACTTTAAATTTATAATGATGTTTATTTAAGGAATTTTTAATTAAAAATTTAACTAAAAATAAATATTTTAAGCAAAAAAACAAATAATATTTTATCACTACTTGCTCTTTTTTTTTTTTTTTTTTGATGCTGTTATTATAGTATCAACATCAATTTTAAATCTATACTTTGTACTTTGCTTTTTTATATAATTAAGTAAATGGCAAAAAAACTTAATATATTTGCTTTTGTTTCTGTTGTAGGTATAGTTCCTACACTAACTTTTGTTTCTTGTCAAACAATTGATACCAAATCTGAAAATCAAAAACAAGATGCAAGGCAAAAACAAGCAATTTCAACAGATTTAAAAACTTTAGAAAACGATATAAATAACAAAAAAACTGAACTACAAACATATTATGATAAAAAAGAATTAGTTAATGGTAATTTTTTAGATATAAATTTAGCTTTTTTACTAAAACAAGTTTCAGAAATAAACTCTGATTTGTCTAATCCCGATAAAAAAGCACTAGATATCAAAAACAAGCTGGATTCAGCTAAATCTAATTTACTTCACTATAGAGAATTAGAAGAAAAATGAACAAGTTTAAAATCAAAGTTCAAGCAAAATGAAGCAAAATTTGATCAAATTTACAATGATAATGATCCTTCTTTAAATGAAGTAGTAGAAATTAAAGATTTCAAACAAAAATACAGTGAATTTACAAAAGACTTTAAAGAATACAAAAAAGAGAACTTAGAACAAGAATATAGTAATTTAGTAAGTGCTTATAACAAAACAAGTGAAAAATATGGACAAATTAAAGCAGATAATAAAGAAAAATCATCTAATAATTAAAAAGAAGATCAAGAAAAAACAACCGATAAAACAGAAGAAAAACAAAAACCAGAAGATTTTTCTTCTTCTTCTTCTTCTTCAAAAACTAAAGAAAAAACAAACACAACATCTCAAAACAATGAAGAAAATCTTAATACACAAAATAAAAGTCCATCTACAGACAATAATCAAAATTCTTCTAATGTAGAAAATACCACAAATGATAATCACAATCCTCAAAACAATCAGCCTGTAAATAATGAACAATCACAAGATAATCAACAACAAATTAATAAAGAACAAATGGAAAAAGAAAAGCAGAATGTTCAACAAAGCCTTCAAAAATCTGAAGAATTGCTTACACAATCTGAAGCTGAAAAAGATCCTAGTTTAGGAAATTATCAACAAGAAAGTCAAGCATCGCAAGTTAAAGTAGCTGAATTTAAAGATTCTTTAGATTAAAAATCTTTTGATGAATTAAAAAAAATAAAATCTGATATTGTTACTTTACAAACTGCTTTAAATAACAAAGTGCAAGCTTGAAAAACTAAAAAACTTAAAATTGAAAATGATTACAAAGAATTATTTACTTCTCTTGCGCTTGAAAATCAACAAAATGAAGCAAAATTAAAAGAATATGTAAAAACAAAAAAACAAGAAATTGAAACTAAATTTAAAAATCTTGCAAATAAAATTGTTTTAGTAAATAGTCAAAATGGTCAACATAGCGAATTTGAAAAAAGTACTTTAATTCCTTGAGAAACAAAAACTTCCGATAAACCTATGGATGAAACAAATTTCCATAATACAAATCAATATGATTCAATGCTAAAAGAATTAAGTGATTATGATAGTCAAGCATCTCAAAATATTAAATCAGAATTTGGTGAAACTACTGGTTTAAGAAATGTTATGGCAACAATGTTTGGTTATGATAGTTTAGATAAATTTTATGCAGTTAAAGATAATAAACATGAAACTTATATAGTTCCAAAAGAAAAATTAGATGAAGCAAAATTCAATAGCGGATATACTCCATACAAAGTTGATAACATTGGATTTCATTTAAGACATCTTGAAAATTATTTTATTTTTGGATTAGATGATAATCAAAATCACGGTGAAAAAGGAGATGATTTACACAGTGTTAATGCTTTAATTTCTTCATTATCTTCTTCTCTAAATGGTAAAAATGGAATCAAAACTAAGAAAAATGAAGTAAAACAAAGAGTGACTTCTTTTTTACCTAATATATTAAAAGACAAACACGCTGATATCAATAAAATTGGTGATGATTTTCTTTATTATTTTGCTAATTATTTAAATCTTGCTATTATCAAACATTCCTTAGAACACTATACAGATACAGGTTTGATTCCTAAAAAAACAAACGATTCTCAACTTATAAAATCCAATGTTTCATTTGCTGAATTTGATAAAAAAGTACAAGAATATGATCAATTACAAACTAATTTAAATAAAGTAAAACAAAATCAACAAGAACATAGAAATTAAAAACTTTTAACTAATTAATATGAACAAAAAAACAAGCTTATTTTTAAAAATTGCTTCATTTTCTTTAGTAACTTCTTCTTCATTGTTGATTTTATCTTGTTCACAAACACAAGAAGATAACAAAACTTTAGTTAACAATAATAAAACAGATTCTACAAATACAATACAAAATCAAGCAAATGTTGGAGTTTTATCATCTATTTCTTCAAATGCTTCCAACAATCCAACTAAAAGTATTTTCTGAATAGAAACTAATGCAAAATTAGATACTAATAAAAGTTGAGTAATTAATTTAGATAATCAAGACATTGAATTAAAAATCAGCAAAAGCGCAATCGATAATGCTTATTTTGGAACTACCAAAGCTTTAGAAAATAGAAAATATGCTTTTAATTATATCAAATCAGAAAATCAAGTTTTCAAACTTCCAAACCAACAAACTCTACAAATCCAAATTCTTCCACCTGTGATTTTTCATGATCCAAAACTGGATTTTGTTGAAGCAAAAGAACCCATTTGAGATACGTTAAAAGTAGATACTAGTCAAGTAAGAGTACAAAATTATTCAATTGAAGAACTAAAATCCTCAGCACAATATCAAGAACTTTTTAAACTTAAAAAATTAAAAAATTGAAGTGCACCTTATTTTGCAAAGTACATTCAAGAACATAATTTAAATAAATTAAGCTATGAAAATGAAGCAAAAAATGTCAAATTTATCGCTCCATTTAACACCAAAGCCAAAAAATCAAATGTGATGTATCAGCTCACTGTTTATTCATTTGCTGATGGAAATAATGATGGAATTGGAGACTTTATAGGATTAAAAGATAAACTGGAATATTTTTCAAATTTAGGAATTGATACTCTTTATCTTTCACCAATCCATCCTTCTTCTACATATCATGGATATGATGTAATTGACTACACAGATGTTGCTCTTGAGCTTGGAGGAATGAAAGCTTTTGAAGACTTTTTAACAGAAGCTCATAAAAGAGGAATTAAAGTAGTTATTGATATGGTTTTAAATCACACATCTTACGAACATCCTTGATTCCAAAAGGCTTTAGCTGGGGATAAAAAGTACCAAAAATATTACTATATGTATGAACCAGATGGTAAACATTATGAATCCGAAGGTCAAGACAATATTCTTCAATACTTCAAAAGCGTTTACAATCCTTTAGATCCTAAACAAAATCCAACTCCTTCAAGACTAAAATGAGTTGCACAATTTTGATCTGGTATGCCTGATTTAAACTTGAATAACCTAGATGTTTTACACGAACTTGATAATGTACACAAATTTTGAGCTGCTAAAGGAGTTGATGGATTTAGATATGATGCTTTTGAACATTATTTTAAATCAAAAAATCCACACAAACCTACTTTAGATAGTTCAAAAACAACAAATTTATTTGCTCGTTGAAGAAAAATTGTTGAAGACACATACAAGCAAGCCCAAGAAGCAAAAGTCGATAGAGCATCGAAAAGAGCTTTATTATTTGGAGAATGATGAAGCGATCCAGCTGCTAGTGAAATTAGACAATACTGAGCAAAAGACAATCAAGGATTATCTTCTGTAATTGATGGTACTAAGTGGAAATTACAAACTAATGTTTCATTAAATTGACAAGATGAAAAAAATGTTATTAAATCGCTAACCCAAAACAATATAAAACATGAATGAATGGCTTTTTTAGACAATCATGATGTTGAAAGATGAATTAATAATTTTAAACGTCAATGACATATTCCTGTAACAGTAAGTCCACATAAACTTTCTGATTTAGAATCTTCTGCTTATCAATATGCTTTATTTTCTTTGCTATCCCGAGGAGGATTACCAACTTTATACAATGGAAATGAAATTTTAATGCAAGGAGCAACTAAATCACCTGATACAAATGTAAGAGAAGCTTTTTATTGAAAAGATTTAAGAAGAAGAGTCTTTTTCCAAGATAGTCGTGATATTGATCAAATAATTTCAACAAATGCTTCTGTTGGACAAGGTTTTATTGAAGATATAGTAAATAATCCAAAATCTTCTTATCATAAAATTCAAACACTAATTAAAACTAGACAAGAATATCCATCACTTCGGGATATGGATGAAAAATACGTTACAAATCCAAATGATTTAGTATACATTTGAAAAAATACAGCTGAAGCTTTGTATGAATCAGAAATTACTACAAGAAAAAATGATGATGGAACTTATTTGTTAATAATTTATTCTTGAGGAAATAGACCAAAAGCTAATTTATCAATTAAATCTGATAAGTTTTTAATAGCTAAAACTATTTATTCTGAAAATTTAAAAATAGTAAATCCTAACTCTAATGATGTACAAATTCACGGAAGTGGAATGTTAAGACTTGGTATTTACTTACTAAAACCAAAAAGCTAAAAACAACAAACAAAACCGCTAATTTTGAATCAAATTTCCTTCTTTTTCTTCTTTATTTATGAATATAAAATTAAAAAAAAGAGATATATAACATCTCTTTTTTTTAATTTTCTTTTTATTACTCATCTTTATAAATAGAATCTTTAAATCCATTAGTTGCAATATAATAACTACTAAAAATTTGGCGTTTGTATACATAAAAATAAGAATCTCTTAAATTGTTATAGCTATTTTTAGATGTTATATTAATTGATAAATCATATTCAAGTGCTTCAGATAAAACTTTTTTTATTGTGTTGTAATTAAGTTTTTCTGATTTGTATTTATTTGTAAATCCTTTTGCTTCAACTTCTTTTAATTTATTTTGTTTTTCTTTGTTTTGTTTATACATAGCTTTTTTGAAATCTTTTAAGTTATTATAAGTTTTTGCACTAAAAATAGCTTTAATGGTTTCTGCATCATTGTTTTTATTGAGTTTATTTGTTAAGTAATTTATAATTCCTTCTTCTCAACCAAATTCAGCTAATAATTCAAAAGAAATTCTTCTCATTGAAAAAGTTCCTGTAATTCCATTTTCTTTATCAGCAGTTCCGTAAAAAGCTGTAAATAAATCAAAATCTGAATTATTGTTATCATCTGGTGTATATCCCCAAGAAGAAACATAATCTCTATCTACTAATTGTTCCATTGTTGTTATTGAATTAATTTCACTTTGTTCTACAGTAGAAAATTTATTATTTGAATTTTGGTCTGTAGAAACTTTTAAAAATAATTTTGCTTTATTTTCTTCTGTTTTATTCGAATTATTTGAGTTTTTTGTTAAATTAAGCTTTAAATCAGCTTCTATATTTTCAAGAGTATAAACAAGTTCCATTGCATGTTTTCATCTTTTTTGTAAGTCTTCTAAGTTAGAATAATTAATGGTTTGATAACTTAGTTTTCCAATTTCAGAATCTGGTCCTACTGAAGTTAATCCTATAAAAAATCTTGAATCAAAAAGATATTTTGCAAAATCAAAATCCAACATTTGTTCTTTAACATTTTTTCTAACTTTATGATTTTCAAAAATAATATCTTTGAGATTGTTTGTTATTTCTTTTATAATGTTTTGTATACCAAGTTCAGTTAAAAATCTTGGTTGGATTAACTTCATAACATCTTCTGACTTATTTAAAGTTGTATTTTGTTGATTTGATTCAAAAGAGGGTCCTCAATAATCAATGACTGAGAAAAAATCATATGAAGCTGGCTTGGTCTTATCAAGTAATTTTTCTTGTGATAATCAACTATTTTTGCCTTCTCATAATGAATCAAATATAAATAGTTTATTAAATAATTTGTCTTTAAAATTTTTGGAAATTAAATTATAGTAAAATTCAAAAAATCCTTCTAATCTATCACCAAATTTTTTCAATTTAATTTTTAAATCATTGTTATCACTTATTCTATCCAAACCTAAATCCAAGCTATCATAAAGTTTTTGATTTCCAAAAATAACTGCACCAATTGTATTAACTACAAATAAACCACTATTTTGATTTCTAGCAGTTAAAAGTGTTGGAATTAAATGTGAAAACTGAGATTTAAATTTATCAGAAGTCAACTTTGTTCACAAACTTGTTTTTGTTGATATTACTTCTTTTTCTGAAGCAAATAGCTTAATTTCAGGTTGATATAAAAACTGACTAATTTGTTGATTAAATCAAGTTTCAACACTTATGTTTTGAAACTTATCTTTTACTTTTGACTCTATAAAATCAAAAAAATCTTTATTAGGATCAATAATATTTTTTAAATTATCATTGTAAAAATTTATTAAGTTTTGTGGTTCATAATCAACAGTTGGTTTGGAACCGATTTGAATTAAAAATTCCAAAATTGATTTATTCTCAGTGTGTAGATTTGGATTATCATACAAAATAAATTTTCTAAAGTTAAAATCACCAATATTAAAGTCATATCACTTTCTAATATATGAAAGAGCTAATAAAATTTTTGATTTGTTTTTTATTATTTTATCTTTGTAATTTTCTACTGTAACATTGGATTTTGTATTTATTAAAATGTCTTGTGCTAAAATAGGTGAAAGAATCTCTTTTATTTTTAGTTTTTCTTGCTCAAAGCTATTTTCTAGTAAATACTTTGAGCTACTAAGCAGAGATTGACTATCATTAAATAAAGTTGGTGAATAACTAACTTGATCAAAATTTTTGTATAATTCATCATTTTTAAGAATCTGAAAAAAATCTGAATTTTTCTTTGCTAAATCATTTTTGTCTTGGTTTAATTTGTTAATTTTTGCTTCATTTTTCTTTGTGATTTGCCTTTGTTGATTTGCTGAATTATCAATTTCATTTTTTAATTTCATTAATTCATTCTGTTTTTGAACTTCAAGAATTTTGATTTGTTCTTGAAGTTGTGCAATTTGCTCTTTAAGTTTTTCATTTTCATTATCATTAATTGAGGCATTTACCCCTTGTTTTGAAGCATTTTGTAGTTTAATTTTGATGTTTTCAATTTGTAATTTTAAATCTGTAATTTGTTGATTTTTTTCTTCAATTTCTTTCTTGTCTTGTTCTGAAAATTCACTTTTAGCTTCTGTACTAGCACATGAAGTAATCAATAATGAATTTGAAGTAAAAACTGAACTCAGTAATCAAATTGAACGTTTCTTGTTTTTGTACATAATATCTCTTTTCATCAAAGGATTATTGTCATTTTATTTTTATTTAATTATATTTACTAAATTTACAAAATTATTAATTTATTATTATTTTTTTAAAACAAAAATCAATAATTTAAAAGTGTTTACAATTATATAAAATAATAAGGTAATTTAATTTCTCTATTTTTTTGTAAATAAAATATCCATTTTAAAATGTGGATATTTAAAAAATAAAAGTTTTGAAGTGATAAGACTTTATAGCTTTTATTAATAATTAATAAATTGATTTTAATTTTTTATTATTTGCTTGGTTTTGCTTCATTTTTTCTTCTAATTTACTTTAATAATGTAATTAAATTCTATTACTATGAGGAATTTATTTACAACCTTTAAAATCTTAACTTTTTATTTCAAAATTCCTGAATGAGCTTGTCACACAGATATTGATAATTCTTTGTTAGCTAATTTTTCTATAACTTTTAAACCCAATTTCACTGCATATTCAGCTGATTTTGCACTAATTAAATTTTTAGAAACAACAACTGATTTATTTTGAAAAAAACCTTGTGGTCTTTGTTGATTTTCTATTGGATAACCAACAAATTTATATCCTTTTAATAATCCGGTTTCATATAAGGCATTTGGCACATCACAAATTGCAAAAACTCATTTGTTATTATCTAGAAAATACTTAATAACTTCTAAAGTTTTTTTGTCTTTTCTTAATTGTTGAGCGGCTCTTCCTCCTGGAATATAAACTGCATCATATTCTTGGTAATTAAGTGTTGTATTTGTTGTTAACTTAACTATATTAAATTGACCAGTTACACTTGTTTTTTCTAAATTGAAGTAACTAATTTCATTGAATATTTTTGCTCTTTTAACTGTTACTAAAAAACCAACTAATTCTAAATCTTGAAAGTTTTCTAATGTAATAATTAATAATTTCATAATTTAATTTTAAAATAAATTAAAAAAACACTGAAATAATTCAATGTTTTTTTAAAAGAAATTATTTAAGCTAGTTTAACTAGATCTCTTAAATACAAACCATATCTTTCAACATAAATACTTAATCCATCACTTAGATTAGCAATAGTTAATTTATTATCAACAATGACATAAGCTAGTGCAAATTCAATGTAATTATCTTTTTGATATAGTAATTCAAGTGCTGAGTATAAAAATGGTGTGGAATCTCCTGTGACATTAAATATTGTTTTTCTATTAGTCAAATCACCTTCATATAAGAAGATTTTTCCACCAATTCTTACTGGACCTTGAGCTGCAGAAATTAAAAAGTAGTCTTGATTATTTGCACTTATTTTTAAAAATCCTTGAGCTACATAAGTATCATATTGTTGTGAAGCATCACTTTGAAATGGAACTCTTGAAGTAGTTTTTAATCCATCTGTTGACATCATAACTTTTGGATAATGACTTAAATTTCTTTGATTAATATAAATGGTACCTTTTTCGTCTTCATTTATAATGGACTCTGTGTATGTATTTGAAGCTTTTGGATCTAAAAGAGACCAAGTTTTACCAAGATCTTTAGAAAAAATAAATGTTTGTTGTTGAACTAATTTTTCACTTCCAGTTTCTGGATTTAGATTAATAAATCAATAAACTGGGAAGAATAAAGTTCATTTAAATCCTTATTATCGCCTTTTTGATGTTTAAGCTGATTTCCATTACCAACTCCTGCTTGTAATCCACCATAATATCTTGCTTAATTTGTACCATTATCATTTTTTATACTCATATCGATACCATTTAGATTAGCTCAAGCTTGTCCATTATCATATGATTCTAATGAATACAATTGAAGCCCACCATCAAATGCATATTTTTTTAGTTTGTGATTTTGCACATCAGGTCTAACATCTGCAAAATCATAAATAGATCCATCTAAATATCTTGATAAATCTTCATTAAAAGTATATTGATTTTTATCATTATTACTTTGATGTGCTTCAACATCTTTGTAAACATTTCCAGAAATAGTTTTTGTAGTTGGATTATAATTATTATTTACATAAATTTTTGTATCAATTAAATTAGAAGTTGCTTTAACTTGTTCATAACTAACATTAAAAGGTAATTTATAAACTTTTCATCAGTTTTTTTCTCCATTGAAAATAATTGGTTTAGCTAAATAATTATCATTTTCTCTTGTATAACCACCATTTGCATAGTTAGTTGCATCACTTTGAGAATTAAAAAATGTAAAACCTTCTTCAATTTCTTAAATTGGAATTTACTATTTCATTATGTGGTTTTTTGTATCAATTAAATAAAGAAAAATCAGGTTGAGTGATATCAAAAACAAATATTAGCTTGTTTTTTGAAGGATTTTCTGAATCTTCTACTGATATAAAATATCCATCCACTGCAAGTCCAGCATTGTGTTTTCCTCCTCCAACTTTTACAATTGATTGAAGATCTGATCAGGTTTTTCCTTCGTCTGTTGAAAATTTACTTACTTGTTTTGCTATATTAAAGCTATCTTTTGTATTATATTCTCTAGCATCTGAATCAAGAATTAATGCTTCATTTTGAAATTTTTTAATAGCAGGAATATTAAATAAATGAACTTTATTAGTAAAAGATTCAAGTGGAATAGATGCTGAAAGTTGTTTAATGTTATAACTTAAAGAATTATAAATTGAAAATTTTATTAATTTTACATCCTCATCTCTTTGTTTTTGAAGCTTGTGTAAATCAACTTGTAGAGTAAAATAAGATGTTTTATTTGCTTCATTTTACTTTGTATTTGAAGGATTTTTGCTTGATTTTGAATTGTTTTGTTCAGTTGTTGTTTGTGAATTATTAGATTTGGAATCTTTAGTAGAATTATCACTTACTTTTCCTTCACTTCGCTTTGTATTTGAAGTAGTTGAGTTATTTTTAGTTGTTGAATTTATAATATTTTGAGAACTAACATTTGCTTTGTGAACAGGTTGTGTTGTTGTATTAATATTATTAACTTTTTCAAGACTTACAATAGGAGAATATGCACAACTTATTAAAAGTAATGTTGGAATAAATGTTGCTAAAATGAGAAATAATTTTTTTGTTCTTAAAATTTTCATTTGCTTTTTCCTTTATTTTATTACCATTGCGAATTTGTCAACTTTTATTAATTTACCTGAAGCTAAATTAAGTTTTGAAATATTTTCATATGTTTCATAACCAACTGCAAACTCAAAATAATTACCTTGACGATATGTAATTTCAATTACTGAATTGGTAAATCCTGTATTTGAATCTGTAATTTCAAATGCTTTAATTGGATGAGTTAAATCTGTTCCCTTGTATAAAAACAGTGTTCCATTAGTAGTGCCAGTTTTAGGTGCAGAAATTAGATAATAAAGATTATTATCTCAATTAAAAACTGCAAATCCTTGATTTCATTTTGAGGAGAAAACATTGTTATTATCAACAGCTAATTTAGTCATTTGTGGATTTAAAGCACTTATATCTGAGACTAAAGTCGCATTTCGATGTGTGCTTGTACTTTTTTGTTGATGAAAATTTTGCCAGAATCATATTTAAATAAATGTAGACTCAAAAGTATCATCTTTTATTGGATCTTTTGCTAAGCGAGGCCAGCTTTGACCTTGATCATCTGAGTAAATTCATATTCCTTCTTGTTTTTGAACACTGCTTGAATTATTAGGATCTGATCAAGTTCATCAATATACTGTAAAAAGTATTCTACCATTTGTTTTTTTATTATTATCACTTTGATGTTGCAGCTCAATACCATTACCTGAACCTGAGATTAAACCACCAAAATAATTTCCTAACTTTTTACCATCTTCTAAAGATAGTTGAAAGCCTAAATCTCTAAGATTAGCTCAAGTTTTTCCATTATTATATGATTCTAAAGAATAAAGTTTGGAACCTTCATCAAAAGCAAAAAATTTAGATTTGTCGAATACTTGTACTCTTATTCCTTGTTGAACTTTTTCAACTTTGGCTCATGTCGTTCTTTCTTGTTCAACATCATATATAGAACCAGCAAGAAAAGGTGCTAAAAGAGTTCTAATATTTGAAGATTTAACATCTAAAGCGTTGTTAGAGCTTGGATTGTAATTTCAAATTTCATAAATTGATGAATCATATTTTAATAGATGTTGAAAAAATTTAGGCTTTAATTTTACTTGTGTTGCTTCAACATTTTTATAAACATTACCAGTCATTTTTCTAGTTACTGGATCTTAATTATTATCAAGATAAAATTTTTGTATCTTCTAATTCAGTGTTAGCGTTTATATCTTTGAATTCAACATTATTTTTAACTTTATAAATTCTTCATCAGTTTGGTTCACCATTAAATAAAATTGGTTTTGCTATATATTTTGTATCACTTGCAGCTGTAGTTGCATCTTTGTATTTTGTGTACTCTGTTTTATTATCAAAAATGTAAAATCTTCTTCAATTTAAAGAATTATTAACAAATTCTGCACGATGTTTTTTATATCATGAATAATTAAAATTAGGTAATCAAATATTAAAAATATAATTAATTTTTTTCTGGAGGATTTTTTGGATTAGTGACTTCAATAAAAGATTCTGAGTTAGCAGTTCCAATATTTGTTTTACCTCCACCTACAGATACTATTTGAGTAATATTTTTATCCAAGTTGATCTTCCATCTTCAGAATGTAATAAAACTTGATTGATTCTGTTATTAATATCTTTATCATTGAATTCTCTTCCATCTGCACTTAATAGCACTTCACCATCTGCTAATTTTTTAATTCTTGGATTAACAAATGAATAATATCCATATTCTTTAGATGATAATGAACTAGAAGAAGAAGAAAGTTTTTTAATATTAAAATGTTGCCTTTCCAGCATTGAAGAATACAAGTCTTGCTTTATTTTGCTTCTTTTTTCTTCTAAAGAAGAAACTACAACTGGTTGTGTTTGATTAGATGCTGAAGTAGAATTAGTGTTATGATTGCCTTCTTTTTGTGTTGCTAACACATCAATTGAGTTTTCGAATTCTTTTAGTTTTACAACAATTACATCAAGTCCTGTACTAGCTAACACTGGGTTAAAATTGGTTCTATTAAAAGCAATTTGTAGTGTTTTGATTCAATATTCTATTGCTGATTTTACTAAAGGATTTGCAGTATTTTTTAATTTACTATCCTTGATTTTGCTTCATTTTTGTTCTAGTTCATTAAACTGAGCTTAAAGAGAAGTTTTGGTTGGAACTACTTGTGATTGTGTTTTTGGTTTGTTGTTTATTTCAGATTTATTATTTGAAATATTAGATGGTGTTGAGTTATTAGTTATTGATTCAGGTGGTTTTGATGCATTAATTGATGCTTTGCTAAGACTTACAGCAGGATTATATGCACAGCTTAAAAATACAAATGCAGGTAAAAAGAGTAAACCTATTGAAGATAATAAGACTTTGTTGCTTTTCATTTTTCCTCGTTTTGTTTACTAAATAATCAATTAATTAGTAAACTTATTTTATGAAAAAAACACTTCAAAATGGGTATTCTTGAACACTTTTTTCTTGGTAAAGTTATAAAAAATGATTTTCTAATTATTTTTTAAGATTAAAAAATGGTATACAATATTTCGCAACTAAAAAAGTATTAAATTATAAAGATATTTTTATAAATTAAACTATGATTAATGAATTTACATAAATGTAAATAGTAATTAGAGCAAGCAAATTAAAATTTTTTAGTCCTAAATTTCATAATTTAAAAAACTTTTACTTGATTTTGAGCAGATCCCCTTTTCCTAGAAAAATAGAAAAGGGGATTTTTTATGAAATATTCATTAGAATTTAAATTAGAATGTGTAAAAAAATACAAAAAAG
>NZ_KB911486.1 GCF_000383515.1 Mesomycoplasma hyorhinis ATCC 17981 | reverse complement strand
ATTTTAAATAGAAATTTTGTTGCTACTCAACCAAATCAAAAATGAACTACAGATGTAACTGAATTTAGAGGACCATTTGGAAAAGCATATTTATCGCCAATTTTAGATATGTTTAATGGCGAAGTTATTGCTTGAGAGTTGTCTACAAGCGCTAATAACCAGCAAATTAGAAAAATGCTTCAAAAAGCATTTTCAAAGCACAAAAATCTTGAGGGTTTAATTTTTCACAGTGATCAAGGTTGACAACATCGACATAGACAATTTTCAGAAAAATTAAAACAAAAAGGAATAATTCAGTCCATGTCTCCAAAAGGAAATTGTTTAGATAATAGCGTTATTGAATCGTTTTTTGGGACATTAAAAAGAGAATGTTTTTATGGTCGTGAAAAAGAATTTTTAACTTTTAAACAACTTCACAAAGCAATTACAAATTATATTTATTATTACAATCACAAACGAATTAAAGACAAAATAAAATGAATGTTTCCCATTAAATTTAGGGAAACATTCATTTCAAATTATAATTAATTTAATTATTTAAAATTTTATTAAGAAAAGGGTATCACTTCAGATCTTGATGAATTGTCTTACCAATCCTTCTGCTTATAATAATTCCTGCAGCAAAACATCACTCTTCATCTAATACAACATGATACCTTCCAACTTATAAAACAACATACCAACCTATAAGAAGAAAACCTATTTCTCCAATTCATAGAAGAACTTTTAATAGATACAATTCAATTGTTGAATTAAATTAAGCAAGTATTTTTTACCAACAACAACAAAAATAAAAATACATAACTTATAACCTTTATTTAGCTGCAAAAAAAATACTATAAAACAATCCAAAATGTTATTAGAAACTCTTCAAAAAGAAGAAAAAATTAGGAATTAGTTCCTAGTTTTTTAAATAAAAGTTATATTTAGCAATTAAATTAGTTAATGCTTTTTATATCTTCAAGTAATTTGTTTAAAAATTCTTGTTTTGGTAATACTAATGGTTTGTCTTTTTTAGTTGCTTCTTTAAATTGATTAATAATAGTGTTTCCCATTTTTCCTAAATCTTTATGCGCAGGACGAGGAACTAGTTTTATTTTTTGATTTGAAATGAATTTTAAAGCACTTTCAATAGAAATAATTCCTGATCGTAAATTGTTAATTGCAACATCGTAGTTATCTAATTTAGCTTGAATTTCTTCTTTATCTTTTTGTGATAAAGAAGGATTTTTGAGTTCATTTTCTAATTTTGTAAATTCTTTTAAGTAATTTGTTCTTGTTGTTGTTAAAGAATCAATAGTTTGTTGCTTAATTACTTCTTTTGTAGGTAAAAAATAACCAGTTTTTTCTATTAAATATTGATTAGTACTTAATTTTGAATTAGTTAAAGGATTTGTAATTTGACCATTGTATAAAAAATCTAAAAATTTTACAACTGCTTTGTTTTTTGCTTCATTATCTGATTTAATAGCAATTAAAGAAGAACCACCATCTTTATAAGCTTCAAAAGGTGCGTTTTTGTTTGCTTTAGTTGCTTGTGGAAGTACAAAAACATCATTTCTAGTTGCTCAAGAAGCAGGATTATTTGTTTGTGATGCAAAATATTTGGATCAAGGAGAATTGACCGAATAATTCATACCCACTCCTGGCATATATACAAAAGCTGCATTAAATTCTCTAATGGCACCTGATATATTTAAATCCACAGAGTAAAATGTTTTGGAGTTGATTTGTTCGTTATTGTTTTGTGAATTAGCGTTTTGATTACTAGATTCAATTACTCGAGAGTCTCATTTGTTATCATTTTTTACTAATTGTACTTGTTTAAATGCATTAGTTCAAGCTTGATATGTGTTTAAGAGTTCTTGTTTTACTTGTTCATCATCTTGCAAATTTTTAATTACTTTGACTATATCTTTTTGATTTTTATCTTTTAGTAGTTTTTCTTCTCATAAAGCTTTTCCTGTTTTAGAAATTATGTCTTTGTATAATACATTTTCTGTGTAATCAATGGAAAAAATAGTTGCATCTGTTGTGTCTTCAAATATTTTTGTTTTATCTATTTCAATTCCATCAAAGATTTTTTGTGAAAATTCAAATGCATTATCAATTAAACTAAAAGTATCATCATTTACTACTAAATTTTGAAATACGTTGTTGTTTTTTACTTTTAATGCTCTAAAAAAACTGTGCGAAGGAAGTTGATTTCCTTTGTTATTGGCTTGGAGAACTTGTTTGTAGATATTTGTGTTTTCATCAATTGACCCTCCACCTTGTTGGAACAAATCAAATAAGACAGCCATAATGTCTAAGTTGAAAAAAATAGCTTCTGTATCATTTAAATTAAAAGGTAAACTTTTTAGTGTTTCGGTGTTAGAAGAGCCTAAAATTTTGTTGTAATTTTGTACTAATTTTTGAGGAAATAGATCTGAATTAATATTTGCATCTTTTAAATCTAATAATTTATTATGAGAATTAGCAATAAAAGCTGTAGATTTATTCCCTAAAATTAAATTATAGTTTGAATGATTAGCATTTAAATCAGAATCTAGTATATTTGCCATTTTATCTTCATTATTTGCTTTAGTTTGTTCTGAAGTTTTTAATTCAACTTCTAAAAAGTTTGAAGTATTTTTAAAATTATTATTATAGTACTCAACCAAAGAAGTCATACCTCTCATCAAAGGTCAAATTTTAGCCTGAGAAGTAGCAAAAACGATTTTATTATCTTGTTGATCATCAGCTTTATTTTCTTGTGTTGTACAAGAAATAAATAAAGAAATTCCTAAAAATAAAGTACTTATCGAAAATAAGTACTTTAAAAATGTTTTATTTTTTGCTTTCATTAAACAAAATTAAGCTTGTTTAAGATCTTTTAAAAGAGTTTCTAGGAATTTTTCTTTTGTAAGGTGAGTAGGTTTGTCTTTTTGAGTTGCATCAGCTAATGTATTTTTAAGATTTTCAGTGATATGAATCATATCGTTATTTGCAGGTTGTGGAAGAATTCCTGTTTTATCGTTGTTTACAAATTTTAATGCAGATTCAATTGAAATAATTACTGAAGTTAAATTATTAATTGCAACATCAAAGCTTGCTCTTTGTTTTAATAAGTTGTTGTAGTTTGTTAATTTTGTTTTTTCTGCTTTTGTTGCATCTGGTTTTGATGCATCTTTTGTATGTGCATTTACTTTATCTTGTATAGCTTTTGCTTCTAATTGTTCAGCTGCAATTTGAGTATCTAATGAAGCTAATTTGTTTTTGTAAGTTGTTTGTCTTGCTTTAAATTCATCAATTTTAGCTTGTGAAACTGAAGTTGAAGTCGGAATAAAGTATGCAGATTTTTCAGCCATAAAATCAGCAGCTGAAATTTTAGCACCAGTTAAATCTGTTAATCCTGTTCCATTGTATAAAAAGTCTACAAATTTAATGATATTTTTATTTATTATATCACTGTTGGATTTGATAGCAATTAAAGAAGAACCACCAGCGTTATATGCTAAATATTGTGCATTATCATCTGCTTTCATTGCTTGATTTGTAGCATAAACATCTTCTCTTGTTGTTCATTCTGAAGCTTTTTGTTTTCCTTCTTCTAAATCTTTTTTAAAAAATGCACGTGATCAAGGAGAATCTACAGAATAGTTTGTTCCTACTAGAGGAGCATAAGTAAATGCAGTTAAATATTGTCTAATTTCAAAAGATCCTCATTGATTTATAGGTTTAAAGTATTCAGTAAATTTAACAGAATAAAATGTTTTAGAATTAATGGATTGTTGACTATCATCAGTTGCTGATTTAGTTTGAATATCTTTTTTTGTTCATGAAGTAGTTTCAGTATTTGCTTGAGTTGTTGTAGTTGGTATAAATTGTGTTTGTTTTAAAGTGTTTTCTCATTCTTGATATTGGTTTTCAACTTCTGTTTTTAGAGCTTGATTTGTATTGAGATTTACATCTAATGTAATTTTGTTATTTTGTAAACTTTTTTCACTTCAAAAAGTTTTATTAGTTTTAGAAAGAATTTCTTTTCTAAAAACATCTGAAGCATAATCTATTGCAAAAATCTCTGAATCTTTTACATCTTTTGATAATTTGGTCGTATCAATTTCTGTGTTATCATAAATTTTTTGAGCAAACTCAAAAGCTTTTTTAATAACACTAAAAGTAGAATCATTTACTGTATATCCAGAAAATCCAGTGTTTTTTGAAGACTCTTTAATTTTAATTGCAGAAAACATTGAACTTGATGGAATATGATTACCTTTTCCTTCTGCTTCTTTTACTTTTTTAGCAATTATTGAGTTTTCATCAATAGTTCCGCCACCTTGTTTTATGATATCAAAAAGAACTTTCATGATGTCTAAATTAAAAACAATACCATCTGTATCGTTGATGTTGTAAGGTAAACTTTTTAATGTTGTTTGTCCTTCAACACCTAATAATTTATTGTAATTATTAATTATTTTTGTAGGGAATGAATTGGGATTTACTGTAGAAGTACCAACGTCTAATAATTTATCATAAGAATTTGCAACATAAGCAGTAGCTTTGTTTCCTAAAATAAGATTTCAATCAGAGCTTTGCTTAGTAGATAAATCACTATCTAAACTACTTAAAAGTTGACCTTCACTATTTTTATGAGTTACATCTGATGTTAAAAGTTCAACAGGAATGAAATCAGCATCGTTTTTGTGTTGTTCATTATAAATCTTAATAATTTCTTTCATTCCTAGCATCATTGGTCAATATGAACCTTGAGAAGTAGCAAATTTAATTGTGGTTGGTTGTCCACAAGAAGCTAAAATGGCAACAGGAGTTAAAATACTTACACTTGAAATAAGTGTTTTTATATGTTTTTTATTCATAATTTATTAAAAATTCCTTTTTTAGTATTAAATTAAATGATAAACATAGCACTAAAGTATGTTTTTGAAGTATATTTTGTAAGTTTATTTAAGATTTTAAATAAAAATCCACAATTTTACTAAAAAAAAAAAAAAAAAGTCAAAGGAAAATATGAAAACAGCTTTTATAAATGCAAAAGTATGAATAAAAAAGAAGCATTTTGCTCAAGCATTCGTTATTGAAAAAGAAAAATTTTTAAAAATTGGTACAAATGAAGAAATTTTAAAAGAAAAATTTGATCACTTAATAGATCTAAATAATCAAGTAGTAATACCAGGGCTAATCGATACCCATATTCACTTTTATTTTGCTGCTAAATACGAAAGATATTTAGATTTATCAAAAGCTAAAAGTCACAAAGAAGCAATAGATTTGATAAAAAAATATCTTCAAAAAAACAAAATAGAAAAAGATGATTTACTAATTGGATATGATTGATTTGAAGATCAATTTATAGAAAAATCTATGTTTAGAAGAGAAGAATTAGATAAACATTTTCCAGATGTATCAATATTTTTGTGAAGACGTTCATATCATAGTGGACTTGCAAATACAAACACATTAAAAAGATTAAATATTTTTTATCAAAATGCGACTTATGAAGATAGTTTTATAGAATTAGATGATGCTGGTTGACCCACTGGTTATTTACAAGAAAAAATAATTTATAAAACAGATAGTTTAATTTCAAATGCAAGTATAGAAAAAGAAAAAAAATTACTTGTGAAATGAGCAAAAAAAGCAAATCAATTAGGAATTACAGGAATTTATACTTGTGATTTAAGAAATGAAAATTGATATCGAGATTTTTTAATTTATGAACAATTAAATAATCAAAATTTGCTAAATTTAGAAATTTATCATCAGCTTTGAATGACTGATCAGCATTATCGAAATCAATTTTTAAATTCTTATTCTGCTTTAAAAATCAAGAAAAATAATCACAATTTAAAAGCAATTAAACTTTTTGCTGATGGAGGATTAAATCGCAAAATACTTCATTTAAAAGATTTTGACACTCCTGCATTTTTAGAAGAAAATTCTTTAGCAAAACTAATTGTTGAAATTAATCAAAAAAAATTAGCTACAGTTGTTCACGCTAGCTCACATATTGCAGGAAAAATTGTAGCTAAAGCAATTATTAAAGCAGATAAAGAAAATAAATTTAGAAATGGAATTATTCATGGAACAATTATTGATGATGAATTACTTGATTTATTAAGTAAATATCCAATAAATGTTTCTTTACAACCTTGCTTTTTACAAATGTATCCAAAAGAATCTCAACTTCCTTTACTTCGTCTTAGAGATTTAAATAAAAATAAAGTAAAAGCTAGCTTGGGAACTGATTGAAAAGTTTGTGATTTAAATCCTTGAAAAAATATTTACAGTGCTCTTTCACATTTTCACAAAAAACAAAGAATTACTTTAGATCAAGCTTTAAAAATGTACACAATTAATTCAGCTCAATATCTTGGACAAGAAAAGAAAATGGGTAAAATAGCTGCTAATTATTATGCTAATTTTTTAGTTCTAAATCAAGATATTTTTTCTATAAAAACAAAGCAAATCAAAAAAACTAAGCCAACTCAAACTTGATTTAGAGGAAAGAGGGTAGTTTAAAAATTATTTGTAATTTTTTTCTAATTTACGAAAGTTGTCTCTGGTGTTTTCAGGAAGACTTTGTCCGTAATCCATCATTTGCACTATATCTTTAAACGCAGCTTTTGGTATGGCAAGTTTTTTTATATCTTTTAGTTCAACATTTAGATTAATTTTATCTATTTGATTGTTTTCAAATTTAGCTACAAATTCAGGATCTGCTACAAAAACAGAGGATAAACCAATTAAATCTGCATACTTTATTGCTTCTAAACACTTTTCTACTGTGTTTATTCCACCACTTGCAATTATAGGAATTTTGTTTTTAAAAGTTTTGTAAATTACTTCATTAACAAGTAAATTGAAGTATTTGTTTCGAGATCGTACTTTATTTTTGTAAATATTTCTACCCCAATTTGCTAAAGCTAAATAAGAAATACTGTAATTTTTTATAATTTTTTTAATCAATCATAAAAACTCTTCTATCGTGTAACCTAATTGATTTCCTCTGGTTTCTTCAGCTGTTGCTCGGAATCCTAAAATGAAGGATTTTGAAGCATTTTCTTTGATAGTTTTTGTTACAGCTTCTAAAATTTCAAAGGTTATTCTAGCTCTATTGTTTAAATTTTGATTACCATATTGATCTTTTCTTTGGTTGGTGAAAGTTGAAAAAAATGTTTGCGCTAAAAGTTTTTGTGCTGATGAAATTTCAACACCATCAAAACCTGCTTTAATAGCAATAAAAGTAGCTTTTTGATAATCTTTGATTATGTTTTTGATATCATTAACAGAAAGTTCTTTTACTTTATGTTCAAAAGGAAAAGAAAGCTTTTCTTCACTTGCTCCAACAACATAACCATTTCTCTTTAAACTAATAATGGAAAAACGTCCAGAATGTGCTAATTGTAAAATAGCTTTTGCTCCATTTTGTTTCATTTTTAAAGCAAGTTTGGACAATCCTTTGATATGTTTTTTGCTATATGCACCAAATCCAAATTCAAAAAGCTGGCCTTCTTTGTTTATATAAGCAGCTCCTGTAATTGCAAGCGGAGCTGAGCTTGCTCTTCTTTGAGCATATCTTAAGTCTTTATCACTTATAAAACCATTTTTAGATGAAGCATTTAAGGTCATAGGAGAAAGAACGAATCTGTTTTTTAGAACACAATGATTAATTTTGATAGCAGAAAAAAGTTTTTTATACTCTTTGGATTTAATGTTCATTTTAGCTCATTATTAGTTCAACAATGTCTTTAGCACTAATAGTTTTAACAAAAAAACTTTCAATGTTTAAAGCTTCTAATCTAGCAAGTAAATCTTCTCTTTCAAGTTTTGCCCCAATTAAAACTTCTTCAATTAATTTAATGTTTTTAATGGCAAAAAAATCACCTGTTATTTTTGCCTTTGTAATTTTTGCATTTTTAAATTCAAGTGAAATCCCAAATGTTCCTATATCAAATCTTTGATCTCTGTAAAATTCATACTCTGGACTTTGTCCAAATGTTCAATCCCAATTTTCGTATTTGTTTTTGACTAATTCATCAACTTGTGCTCATTGTTCATTTGTTAATTCTAGTTTTTTTAATTTTCCAAAAACTGGATTTTGTTCAAATTCTTTAACAATTAAGTCTTTAAAATCTAAAATATTTAAATTTCTGTATTGTTCATTCAAGTAATCTTTGATTTTTGTTATTCTTTGGCGAACGCTTTTAATTCCTTTGGATTCTATTTTTTTCTTGTTGGGATTTAGAGCTTTGAGCATTCCTCCTTCAAAATCAATGTCATAAAGAAGTGAATAACCAGCGTATACATAATTTGGTGTTTGTTTCATTGCAGCTCCTGAAATCTTTTTTTGATCAACACTTAGATCATTTTTTCCAGTTGCTTGAACCTCTTTAAGTCCAAATTTTTTAAGTATTTTAATAATTGGTTCATAAAATTTAGGATAATTGTTCAAAACTGAACTAAAAGGATGTGAATTAGGAATTAAAAAGCAAAAATTTGCAGAATTTTGGTCAATAAAAATTGCTCCTCCACCTGTATCTCGTCTAACGATTAACATATTGTTTTCTTTTACATAATCTAAATTAACTTCAGCAACAGGATTTTGAAATAATCCAATTTGTACATGAGCATCGCAAATATATGGAAAAACAATAATATCATCTTGAACATCTAAATGAGTCATCGCTCACACTTGTAAAGCAAGTGCATAAGAGCCACTTGTAATTCTTTTTCCATCTCTAATAGCTTCTAATAAATACATAAATTAGCTCCTTTTTTATTTTTAACTTCATCAATAATTTTATCCAAATCATCATTAAAAATTATAGTTTTATTTAATATAGCTTTATCAATTCTGTAGTTTTTATTATTTAAAACAACATATAAACTAGAAGGGTTTTCTTTAGTGTAGTTTCAAAAAGGATGTTTAATTAATTGTGGAGTTGTATAGCCAACACCTATTTCTAAAAACATAGTTTTTTTGTTTTTTGCTTTATTTATGAAGGATAAATAATTTTTTTGTTCTTCAAAAAATTGTTCATCTTCAACCATTCCTTTATAAGCAATTCGTTTATTGACTTCTAAAAAAGCATCACATTGAGGACAATGTGGTAGCAAAGACATATCCACTTTCATATTGTTTTGAGTTTGTACCATTTTTAATATCAATTGATCATTTTGATATCTTTTATTGTGACACATTTGTGAACATTGTAATAGATTATATTTACCTTGGATGTAAAACACTTTTTTATTATCAAAACCAGCTGCTTCAATTGAATTATCTGAGTTGGTTGTAATGATAAAAAAGTCTTTATTTTCAAGGATTTTAGCTAAATTTATAAAGGATTTTCCAGCTGGTTGTTCTAAATAATTTAGTTTAATAAATCTACTATGAAATGCTCAATAAGTTTGTCAATTATCAAAATGAAATAGTGAAGCTTGAAGCATATCTAAAAACTTATATCTGCTAATAAAATCAGCAAAATTATCTTCAAATCTGTTTCCACTATAACCAATACCATCAGCACTTGTTAATCCTGAACCAATACCTACTAAAATATGTTCTGCTTCATTGATTAGTGATAATAATTTTTCAGCATTGGTGTTAAATTGTTTGTTTAATGTTTTTCAAATGTTAGTAGTCTTCAAGTTTTAAAAATTCCTTTTGATCAACATTAGTTAATTTTATAAGTCAATTTTGTTCAAGTTTTGAAGAATTTAAATATTTAGGATTGTTAATGGCTTCTTTATTTATTTCAACAATTGTTCCAGCTAAAGGAGTATTAATTGAGAAAATAGTTTTAGAAGCTTCTATAACAACAATTGTTTCGTTTTTTTTAACTGATTTTTCTTCTGTAAATTTTACTAAACCAACAGTTCCGATATCATCTTGGAGCTCTGGAGTTAGATGTAAGCTGTAAATATTATCTTGTTGTTCAATTAGTAAATAATTAGCAAATTTTTGCATTTTGTCTCCTTTTAAATTCATTGGCAATTAATTCTAGTATTTTAATTCGATTTTCAATTTGATTAACCATTGGAATTAATAAAAAATGGTCAATTTCTAGATCATTTGCTATTTTTTCTAACTCGTCAAGAATGTATTTAGCACTTCCGATTAATGGAAAAATTTTGCTTTTTAAATCTAATTCAGCTTCTTTATGCAGTCTTGTTGATACATCTTCTCAAGTGGGAAAACTTTGGTATTTGTTAAAATCATTTTCACCTAATAAGAAAAATTTTAAAGGAGTAGCTAATTTTTGAATTTCTGTTTTTGTTGTTGATGTAACAATAAATGAAGGAAAAATAACTTGAGATTGTTTATTAGGTCAATATTTTTCAAAAGTTTTTCGATAGATTTTGATAATTTTTTTAGTATTTAAAAAATTAGGAAATAAGTTATGTGCAATAATTAAATTTGCTCCTAATTTGGCTGCTAGAATAGCATTTTTTAAAGTAAATGTTGTGATAAAAATCTCTTTATTTGCTTGATTTTGTATAACGCTACGAACTTTTTTGCTGGATTTTTTAGTTTTAAGATTTAAATAATGAAATAGCTCTTTGATTTTTTGTTGATAGGATAAACTATTTTGTGATGAATAATTAAAAGCTTGTTGAATTAGTTTAGTTCCTGGATTTGAGCCTAATGAGAACAAAAAACGATCTTTAAAAAAGGTAGTCATTGTATTTATTGTTTCAGCTGTTCTTAAAGCAGAATATAAGTTAAGTAAAATTGAAGCAACTCCGATTTTAAGATTTTTAGTTTGCTGCGCTAATTGCATCATAACAATTTCAGGACAAGAAATAGAAAAAGAATGAACATTGTGATGTTCACTTACTCAAAAAGAAAAGTATCCTAATTTTTCAGCATTTTTAGCCAATTCAATAGTATTTGAAAGTGCTTGTTCAGAGCTTGTGTTTTTATCAATTAGTCCTTGATCTAGAATTGAAAATTTCATAGTAAAATTTTACTAAATTAATTTTTAAATTAGCAAATTAAGAAAATATAAATTTATTTAAAATTGGAACAACTAATTGTGGTTGTTCTTCAAATATAATATGAGAAGTTTTAGGTATTATTTCTATTTGAACGTGTTTGATATTGTTTTTAAAATGATCAATACTTTCTTGTTTTAGAACAATTCTATCTTCTTGACCTAAAATTAATAAAATAGGAACTTTTATTGTTTGAATTGCTTCTTTTAAAAAAGTCATATTTTGATTGGTTGTTAAAAATTTAGCTAATTTAACAATTGAAGCATTATTGTAAAAATGTGAATCAAAAACAGTTGAAAATCTTTTGAAAAAGTTTTCGCTTTCTATTTGTGATTTATCAAAAACAAGAAAAGAAAGAAATTTTTGATATTGATAAATATTTTTAGGAAAGAAAAAATCAAAAAACTCTTGTTTTAGTGCTTGTGAAGTGTAGTTCATTGGTGCAATACAAATTATTTTATGTATTAAATCAGGAGCTAATTTATTAACTATTAATGCAATTCCGCCACCCATGGAATGTCCGATTAAAATTGGTTTTTTAATATTAAATTTTTTAATAAAACGAATTACTAATTTTGCATAATACAAAGTATTTAATTGATAATTATAAGCAAAAGTTAAATTATTTCCAGGAAGAGTAAAGGAATAATAATTTGCTTTTTTTAGCTGTTTAAAAGTACTTCAAAAGCCACTATGAGATGAGTTAAAACCGTGGATAAAAACAATGTTAGGTGCATTTTTATCTTCAATATGGATTTTGTAATCATATTTTCAAGTTGGATGTGAATTATTGTTTAACTTTATTGATCTGTGGCTCATATTTGTCTAACTCAGTTGTAATATTTTTAGATTCATCTAATCATTTAGATAAAATGGTTTCTTTTGAATCGATTTTAATACCAAATGTGTCAATTTGTCCAATTCCCCGAGTTAAAGTTTTTGGTTTGTCATCAGGGAAAATACCACCTCAGAAAATTCCAACAGCTTGTCCTTGTTGATTTAATACAAGTGAACCACTCATACCGTGTCCACTGTAAATATTTGGTAAAGAAATTGAAGGACTTGCGTTGTATCTTTTACCTTGATATTCAAAGGTTTTTTGGAAATTATTTTTAGTATCTAAAACAGCACTCTGGCTTGCTTCAACTCAGCTATCACCACTTAAATATCCTCCTAGATAAAGTTGGATAGGTAGTGAAATTTCTTTATTTTCTTGATTTTCTGGTCATTTTATTGAATTAGAAATAAAGAATTTTAAAGGATGTTGGTTGTAGTAATTTACAGCATCAGGCACGTTTTGAATTGTTTTTTCAAATTTATTGATTTGGAAAACATCATCTTGGAAAATATCATCCAAGCTAAAGCCACGGTTTAAAACTTTATCTTTAGGAAACTTAATTCTAATAAGTGCTATATCTTGAAATTTGTTATCTTTTGTTGAGTTAAGACCAAGCGGAATAACTTTGAAATTATCTCAAAATTCTTTACTTTCTTCAGAACTTACTTCGTATTTATCAGGACTTAATGGATTTCCATAATCATCATAAATTCTTTTGCTAATTTGTCTAAAATCAGATTGTTGGGTATCAAAAATCAAATCATTTTCTTGTGAAAAATGAAGTGTATCTGATTTGTTGGAAAGAGAATATGCAAAACTAAAGACATTTGAAGGATTTTTTAAGTATTCTTCAACAACATGCAAATTTGTTGCTAAATAGTAAACACCATTTGGTTTTCCATCTTTGTCCAATTCTCTATCAAAAACTCAAGCTGTTCCACTTATAGCTTTTATTATGCTTTTGTTGTTATGGTCTGTGTTTTTAACAAAATATTGAATTGCCAATGTTCTTTTGTGAAGATCTGAAAATAACTCATCTGAAGTTTTAGCATCACCATCTGCGTCTTGGTAAATGCTATTAGCTTTTGGTTTGTGAGTAAATTGAATATATAAGTTATATTGATCATTTAAAGCATTAACAAAAACAAATTTTAGTTTATTGTCTTCAATTTTATAATCATATGTTCTTGCAAAGTAGTAATTACTTTTTGAAAAACCATAAAGATTACTTGTATTAGCGAATAAGTTTAAAGTATTTGATTGTCCTTCAAAAAAACTTTTTAGTGGTTTACCAATAAAATCCCAACTAACTGAAGCTACTTCGTTGTTTAAATTAGCAAGAGCATTTTTTCTTAATCTAGCATCTTCTAAATTAAAAAAATCATTAATGTCATCAATTCTAAAGTTTGAATATTGGATTATGTGTTGACTAATTTTGTCATATGAGTTAAATCCTGAAACATAAAATAATCTTTCGTTATTTGGATTTTCTTGGTTTTGCTCATTTACTGTAGCTGTTGATGCTGTTGAATTTGTAGAAATAGTTGTTTTATCGTCTAAATTTACAGTGTTTGTTTTATTTTGTTTTTCATTTGGATTTTCTTGGTCTCCAACTGATAAAAGTGCTTCTTTTTTCTTTATAAATAAAGCAAAAGTACCATTTTGATCATTATTTAATTCGGTCGCTATTTCTACTTGATAATTATCTAAATTGTCAAGGTTAGTTATATCAAAATATCGTTTTAAATCTTGAGTTGATAAAGGACGATTTGCAAAGAAAAATGAAGGTAAAAAGTTAGAATACTTTGCTTTTAGTTGAATTGAAATGTTTGGATTTTGTAGTTGATTATTAGTTTGTTGTTTAGAAAAATCGAATAAATCACTTTTGATTGTTAAAAATTTAGCTACTGTATTATCTTTGTACGCTTGATGAGTAAGTCCTAATTCTACTTGTATAGTTTTATTTTGTTCATTAAAACCTAAAATATCTAAAACAGAAAGAAAATAATTTTCATTTGCTTTTAAAATTACATATTTGTGTTTTTCTTGACTTTGTTGTAAAACATTTACTGTTTTATTTGGGTTATCTGTGTTAGTTTGATTATTTTGTTGAATTTCAACTTGTTGTGGGATTAGTGTAAGTTTTTCAGTTGTTTTAAAACCTTCTGGTATTTCAAAATAATCTCAAAAATTTTTATCATTTAAAGTAGAAACATCAAATTTTTTAATGTTTTGTTTGAATTTTAATTCTTTAATGCTGGATAAGACACTAGAAGTTCTATCTTTAAATTTTATATTGTCATTTCTTGAGAGTACATTTGCACCTTTTGTTAGAAATCCAGAAACTGTAAAAACTTTTTGTTCAAGAACTTTTTGATTTTGATTATTGTATGGATCAACTTGTAATAAACTAATATTAACTTTAAAAATCCCTCTTCTATCATCGATAGAATTTGGAATAACTTTGTAACCTAATTTGAGATTTTTATTAACATTTGCAACATCGTAATTAAAAACATTAAATTCAGTTGGTCAAAAATTAATATATTCTCTGATATTTGGAGCTGTAGCAACTTGAGAAGGATAGAGTTTACTTCCTTCTTGACTTGCTCTGATGTTGATTATGTTGCTTAAGCTTTCGTTTTTATATTTTAAATTAACGCTTTGATTAGTGTTCTTAGATTCTTGGTCTTTGTAAGCATTAATTGCAAAATAAATACCTACTCCTGCTGCAGCCCCAGCAGAAACAATTCCTAAGTATATTAAAGGATTCAAAAATTTTTTGCTTTTCGTATTAACATCCAATCTAAAATTCTAAAACATAATTTTAATCTTTTGTGGTAGAATTTAATTTAAGGCTCATTGGTGAAATGGTAGACACAGAAGACTCAAAACCTTCCGCAGAAATGCTTATCGGTTCAAGTCCGATATGAGCCACCATTTGTTAAATAACGCCAAAATTATAACACTAACACTAAAATCAAAAAAAGAAATTATTATAAAAAAACATCTTTTTCAAGATGTTTTTTTATATTCATTAATTTACTATTGTTTTAGGTAAACAACAATTGGTTTGAGATATAAATAACCAGAAAATAAAGATAAAATTAAAGCTATTATTGAAGGAATATTAATAAGTCAATAAAGAATTGTTTTATCAAACGAATTTGTTATTGAAGCATCAAATAGCATTGGAGCTAATAAAAATAAAACAGAGATTGTAATCATTTGAGCAACAGTTTTTCATTTACCCCAAATTGAAGCAGCTACTTCTAATTTTTTAGCTGCTGCTAAGTTTCGACAACCATCTACTATGATATCTCTTGCAATGAATAAAACGACAATTCAAACAGGAATTATATTTAAAATAGTTAAATAAACAAATGCCGAAGTAGTTATGATTTTATCAGCTATTGGATCAAAAATTTTTCCAAAAACACTAATTTGATTTTTCTTTCTTGCGATATGACCGTCTAAAAAATCAGTAATTGAAGCAATAATAAATATAACAAAAGCTAAAAAAAACATTCAAATAAATTGATTTTGATAGCCTAAAGAAATTATTGAATTATTTAGCAAATAAAAAAGTGTTAGTAAAACAATGAAAGGAACAACTAAAATTAATCTCGAAATTGTTAGAATATTTGCTAAGGTAAAAAAGTGAGATTTCATCTAGTTTTGTTGTCCTTGTGTTTGGTTTTTATTTTTAGATTTAAAAACTTTTTTTAGCTTACAAAATGAGTCTTTCGCTTTGTGAATGAAGGTTTTTGGTTTTAGTTGTTCTTGAGCTCTTAAGTATTCTAATCTTTCGAGTTCATCTTTTTGTTTGAAAACATTAAAAAGATTATCAACTTCTTCTTGTTTGTATTTTACTTGTTCAATAAAATCAAGATAAGTTTGCGCAAATACTTCATTTTGCTTGATATATTCTTCTTTTGTATTATCATTGTTTAAATATTGATCAGATAATAAAACAAAGTAATTAATTAATTCTTTATGATTTTTAGTTCATAAATTTGATTTTAAATTCATTAGTTGCTGAAAATTAGTTAAAAAAGTTTCATCTTTTTCAAAAGGATTTCGAATGAAAATATCTTGAAATTGCTCTTGAATATAAAGATAATCAAGTGCATTTTTAGCAAAGTTATTAATTTGACTCATTTTAAAATCACCAACAGACACTTTAAATTCAGAGAGTAATTTCTCATTTTGTTCAATGATAAAATTTACTCTTGCACTGGTTTTTAAAATAAATTTGGTTTCTTCATCTTTAATTCTTTGTTTTTCTTTGATTATCCTTCTTTTTTTCTTTCTATCTGAGAAGTAATTAAAGAGAATGAAGACAACGATAAAAACAAGTAATAAAGCTAGAACAACATATAATGTCACACTTGAGTCTGGCATAATTATTTCTTCCTTTATTTAATTTGATATTCAACTTTACTAGCTAGCCTTTTTGTAAAAGCGTCTAAATTTTGGTTTGTAATTTGGATCTTGTTTAATAAATCTACAGTTAGGGAAATTAGAACATCCTATAAATCTAGCACCTGTTTTTTTGTTATTACGATAGATGAGTTCATGATTGCATTCAGGACAATTTTCACCAACTTTTTCAAGTTCAATTTCAGTTTTTTCTACATTTTGCATAGATTCTTGCACAACGTTTTGGAAATTATCTCAAAAGTTAGTCATTAATTTTTTGTAATCCAAATTTCCTTCAGCAATTTCATCTAGTTCTTCTTCAACTTGTGCTGTGTAGTTGGTGTTGATAATAGAAGGACTAATTTGTAAGAGCTTTTCTAAAGTAATTTGTCCATAATTAGTAGGCACAAGAGATTTATTTTGTTTTTCAACGTATAAACGATCTTGTAATATCTTCACAGATGAAGCGAAAGTTGAAGGTCTTCCTACTTTGATTTCATCAAGTTTTTCAATTAATGAACCATCAGTGTAACGAGCAGGTGGATTTGTATGATGAGCTTGTTTTTCGTATTTTTCAATTTCTATTTCGTCATTGATTTGTCAATTTGGTAAATTTGTGTTTTCGCTATCAGGTTTGGTTAGTTTAAAATAACCATCAAAAGTAATTATTGAACCAGAAAGATAAAATTTGTGTTCTTGATTTAAAAATTCATAACGTGTAATTTGTCTTTCAGGAACAGACATAATTGCTTGCATAGTTGTGTTGTAAATAATTTGATAAAGTTTAAAATCTATTTCTTTTAAGTCGTATTTTTCTTTTGCAAGTTCAGGTGTTAGTGAACAATCTGTTGGTCTAATTGCTTCGTGAGCATCTTGATCACCACTAAATCCTTTAACTGAATCAGAAACGTATTCTTTTCCAAATTGCTCTTTAATGTACGATTTAGCTAAATCGATAAATGTTTGACTTAATCTTGTTGAATCGGTTCTTGGATATGAAATAAGCCCTTGATCACCAAAACCTTCATAAAGTCTTTGTAATGAAGAAGAAACAGAACTAGCTGCATAATTTGCTGCTTTTTTAAACAAAGCAGATTGTTTAAGTGGTGTTATTTTAGCATCTTTTTTGCTTCTGATTGTTTTATCTACAACTTTTAATTTTCCTTTTAAAGAATTATAGATTTTATCAATGTCTTTTACATCTACTCATTCAGGATTTTCATTTTCTGGATTGTAATATTTGATTTCTGTGTTTTTGTTGTAAAAAGCTGAAATTGTAAAGTAGTGATAAGGAATAAAATCATTGATTTCTTTTTCACGATCAATAACTAATTTAAGAGCTACTGATTGTACTCTTCCTGCTGAAGGAGTTATTGGAGTATTTTTTATTTTAGTAGCTAATAAACTAGATAATCTAAAACCAATAATTCGATCAATCATTCTTCTTGATTTTTGTGCATTTACTAAATTTGCATCGATTTTTAAAGGATTTTTTAAAGATTGTAAAATTGCAGCTTCGGTAATTTCGTTGTATTTAATTCTTTGATATTTATTTTCAATTTTTAAAATTTCAACTAAAGTATGACCTATTGCTTCACCTTCACGATCAGCATCGGTTGCTATAATCACCATATCAGAATTTTTCACATCTTCTTTTAAACTCTTAACAATTTCCTTTTTATCACTTTCAACTTCATAAACTGGTTCTCAGTTTTGCATATCAATACCTAAACCATAACTTCCTGAAGTTTTTAAATTAACAACGTGACCAACTGAAGCTACTACTTTGTAACCTTCTCCTAGATATTTGGAAATAGTTTTAATTTTATTTGGGGACTCAACAATAACTAATTTACTCATTTTGATTAAATCCAAATATTATTTTTCTGCTGTTTTTTTAATTTCTTTTAAACGTGCTGATTTTCCTTTTCTATCACGCATAAAGTAGAGTTTTGCTCTTCTTACTTTGTTTGAACGAACAACTTCTAATTTTTCAATTAAAGGAGAATGTAAAGGAAAACTTCTTTCAATACCAATTCCGTAAGAAACTTTACGAACAACAAATCTTTCTTTTAATCCAGATCCTTTTTTAGATATAACTAGACCTTCAAAAATCTGAATTCTTTGTTTATTTCCCTCTTTAATTTTTACATAAACCTTAACATTATCTCCTACGTTATAAACAGGAGTTTCTTTTTTTATTTGTGAATTTTCAACAATTTGTAATAAATTATTTTTCATAATCATCCTTGTCCTTTTTTAATAAATCGGGTCTATTTTTTCTTGTTTTTTCAAGTCTTTTTTCTTCTTTTCACGCTTTTATTTGTTTGTGATTTCCTGAAAAAAGAACTTCAGGAACTTTCATACCTTTGTAGTCTCTAGGTCTTGTGTATTGTGGAAAATCAAGCATATCATTACTAAATGATTCATTTTCTAATGATTCTTGATTTATAACACCTTCAACTAAACGAGCAACTGCATCAGCTACTACCATTGCAGGAAGTTCTCCACCTGTTAAGACATAGTCTCCAATAGAAAGTTCTAAATCTACTAAATGATCAATTATTCTTTCGTCAAAACCTTCATATCGCCCTGAAATTATTGTAATTTCTTTTTCTTTAGATAGTTGATAAGCAAGTTTTTGTGTGAATTTTTGACCTTGAGGTGACATTGCTATTTTAAAGCCAGAAACTGTTTGTAATGCTAAGTCAATTGGCTCAATTTGCATCAACATACCAGGTCCGCCACCGTAAATTTGATCATCTACTTTTAAGTGCTTATTTTTACTAAAATCTCTGATATCCACAATATTTATTTCGATTATTTTTTTTTCAATTGCTTTTGCAATAATAGATTCATTTTTAAAAGGTTCAAAATATTTTGGAAATAGAGTTAAAAAATTAATTTTCACAATTTTTATTTTGCTTTAGCTTGTGATTTTTGCTTAGTAAAAAGAGTTAAAATTTCTTCTTTTTTAAGTAAAGTTTTTACTGTTTCTGTAGGTACTGCACCTAAACTTAATCAATTTAAAATCACTTCTTTATTTAATTTTGTTTCTTTAGTTTTTGGATTATAGTGACCAACTGCTTCAATAAATCTTCCATCTCTTGCAGCTCTTGCGTCAGCTATAACAATTTTGTATACAGGATTAAATTTTGATCCCATTCTTTTTAATCTGATTTTTACCATTTGTACCTTTCTGGTGAATTTTATTTTTTAATTAATAAGTTTTATAAATGTTTTTAAATTATACATTAATTTTTAAAAAAAGTGTCAAGCATTTTTACTTGACAGCATTTTATGAATTTTCTTTAAGTCTTGCCAAACAAAACATAGCAGCTGTTTCAGATCTTAAAATTCTTTTTCCTAAAGAAATGACTTTAAAATTTTTAGCCTTTGCTTTTGCAATTTCATCCTCTGTAAAACCACCTTCAGGACCTATTAAAAATAATGAATCAGAATCAAATAGAAGTTGTGAATTTTCTTCATTTTCTTTCTCATGTGCTATAAATTTAAAGTTTTTTTCAATATTTAAAACTTCGTGAAATTTAATAGGTTTTTCAACTTTTGGGATAATATTTCTAAAAGATTGTTGAGCTGCATGAAGAACCATTTCTTGCCATCTTTGTACTTTTTTATCGATATCATTTCCAAGTTTTTGTTCAACGTTTTTACTATAAAAAGGAATTATTTTAGCTACTCCTAGTTCGACCGCTTTTTGTAAAATAAATTCAAAAGCTTTTGTTTTTAATATTGCAATTGCAAGCATTGGCTGTTTTTTAAATTCATGATTTAAATTGAGTTCTTCAATTATTTCAGCTTTGTTTGGAAAAACAAATTTAGTTAAATAAAATTTTTCTTGATAAACACAAATAAATTTATCATTTCTTGATTTTATTACTTTTAGATGTTGTAAAACTCTTTTATCTAAAATAAAATAATTATTTATTTTTTCAAATACAAAAAATCTATGCATATTGTTCCTTTATTATTTTAAAATTATCTTGCATTTAGTAAAAAAAAAAAAAAAAAACCAGCGCACCAGTTTTTTTAATTATTATGTGAAAGGATAATTTCTTATCAATATTAAATTTATATATTAAAATAAAATATATTTATTTAATCTCATTTTTATCTAAATGAAATCTTGAATATTATATAACGAAAAAATAAAATTGCAAAAAATTTTTTGGATTTTTCAATTTACGTTCTTAAAAATGACCTAATTTTACTCTTTGGAGCATCTACAATATATAGAAAAAGAAGAAAAAATCCACAAAGTGTTATAATATTCTTACTTATTTCAATACTAGTTAATTCAATAACTAATAATTAAACATTAATAATTAGTGAATTAATGACACTTTAAATACTTTTTTATAAACAAAGAAAGATAATACAATGAAAATAAATTTTAAAAAATAAAGTAATTTATTTTTTTGTTTTTTATTTAAAGTAGTATTCCAAGTAAAGGAGAAAAAATGTTAAGGAAAGCGATAAAACTCAAAATTTTAGCTGGTTCATTAGCTGCTGCAACTGGAGTTACAATAACCTCGATAGCAATTTATTCAGCCCCTACACTTGCTAAAAAAGAAGCTACAAAAACCAATCTTAACAATAGCGTTTCTAAAAATCAGAACCAATTAATAGATAAAGTAAACTATTTAGCAATTGGTGATTCAATAACTGCTGGTTTTAATCTTGAATCAGGAAATGATATAAGAGGAAATTTCAAAGATAATCATGTAAGAGGGCTTTCTTATCCAGCATATTTAGCTAACTACATTCAAATGGTTAAAAAAGATGCTTTAGTTTCTTTTGATAACTTAGCCCTTTCAGGAAGTACTATTAGAAATTGACTTTATCTTTTAGAACCAAGTAGAAAAAATGAAGCAAATCAAAACAAAGAAATTCTCAAATTTACTTTAGAACTTGACAAACAAACTAATAATCATTTCGCAGATGTAATAAAAAGTGTCTTCAATGATTTTGAAAGCACAAGTTATCCTAAATTAATTCAAAAAGTAAAAGATTCTAATTTGATTACTTTGTCTTTAGGAGCTAATGATTTAATTCTTTCTTTAGATTATGAACTTTTAAGTCAAATTAATAACGAAAAACACACTCTATTAAAACAACAACTAATTAATCAATTTAAACAATCACAAAATGATAAATTAGAACAAGTTCGTAAAAACTTAGCTAAATTAATATTATTAATTAAAAAAATCAATCCTAAGACTAATATAAATTTAATCGGTTATTCTGAAAATTTAACTACAGTTGCTTCTTTATTTAGTTCTATGTTGGAAAATAGCTTAAATCTAGATAAAGATTACATCATTCAAATAATTAAAAAATTAAACGAAACAATTAAAGAAGTTGCTGCTCAAACAAAAGTTAATTACATAAATGTTTATGATAAACAACTTTGAGAAGCTAATAAAAAAGAGTGATTAAAAAATGATTTAGATATCCATCCCTCTACATTTGGTTATAAAAAGATGGCGCAAGAAATTTTTCTTAAGTTATCTTTAAAACAAAACCAAAAAAGCCAACTTTTTAGTTTAATTCCATATTGAAATGAAAATTATTTAACACAAGATAATAATTCATACAAACAACAAATCGACTTTAAATTAACCAATGAACAAATAATTAAAAAGCTAGTTAGAAACAAAACCATAAATAATTGAACAAAGCAAGCTACAGAATTAAATAAGCTTTCAGAAATTGAATTTTTTAAAGCGAATAAAACAGCAACACAAGCTTGAAAATCAATTTTATATGCTTATTTAGTTACTAATACATCAGTTCTTAATAAAGTAGTAGATGGTTCAGATTTAAATTCTGAAATTAAAGAAAATATTAAAAGTTTCTTTAAGGATAAAAATTTTCCAAGTTTTTTACAAGAAGTATTATCAACTAAATTAGTTTCAAATTTCATAGCTTCTTTTGAATCTTACGTTTTGCAAGCTAATGAAAAACAAACTTTTGAAAGTTTGATAAATTACGTAAAAAATAAAGGATTAAATGACAAAGATTTAATTGCTTTTTTGCAATCTATTTTAAATTCAAAATTAATAACTGAAAATAAAGAACAATTTAAGTCAGTAGTTTTGGATTTATTATTTATTAACAAACATATTATTAACTTTGTTTTTTCGAAATTTAATTTACAAAGTCAATTGGATACTAAAACTGTCAACGCTATTCTTGGCTTTCAGTCTTTTTATGAATTCTTTAAGCAAATAGTGGACGAACTTATAGATCACAAAGATGAATATTTAAAAATTAATCAACTTTCTGATATTTTTCAAATTTTTTTATCCAAAGAAGAAAATATTAAAAAACTTAAACAATTTTTTGTAAATTTTTCTGGAGAAATGTTAAAAAATGATGTAGTTATTTCATCAATTATTAAGTGAATTTCTGTAGCATTAAATGTTGAAATTGACCAAAGTACATTAGAACAAATTGTTTCAACAGTTCACCAGTTTAGTGATCAAATTCTTAATACTAAATTATTTTCAGTAGTTCAAGAAAAATTTACTTCAGAAATAATTTCTGTACTTAATTCAGCAACAAAAGAAGAACTATATAACTTTAAAGTTATAGACAAAATTATTGAAAGATCAAAAAAAGTTGCAAGTTCTTTAGTAACTGAAGAAACTTTTACAACTTTATTAAATGATTTACATAATTTAAACATAAATGTTTCACAATTAAATATAATAAAAGAAGCTCTTTTACCACTTTATGATTTTCTAACAAATGATCAAACAAAAAAAGCTATTTATAATTTTGCAGATATCAAAGATGAAAATCTAAAAGAACTAATTTCGCTTTCTTTGTCCTATTTATCTAAAAATAATAGTATCCAAGATACTGTTGAATTAATTTTAGATGACTTTTTTATTAATCATAAAAAAGATTATGATAATTTAACTACTGCTAAGCAATTTTTAGGAACTTGAATCAAAAGAAGAAGAGAGTTCATTGAAAGAATTATTTATAATTTTATTAATGAAAATATTCAAAATCAAAAATTTAGCTCAATTTTAAAAAAGATAATTTCATCTAATGAATACATAACTTTAAGTGATAGTTCACAACGTACTTTAATTGCTTTATTTGAAGCTTTACTTAAACGTTTTCCACACGAAAACAAAAAAATTCCTTCAGTAATTCAATCAACTCTTGATCAATTTTGAACTGCAATTATTACATATTTAAAAAGTAATGAAAAAAACTTCGACAATTTTGACAAGTATTTTTCAATTTCAAAATTATTCCCCGAAGAAAATGTTGTTAATTTATTAAGAGAAATTAGCTTTATATCAAAAGATTCTCACAATCCTGATTTGACCATTGACAAACTTTTTAGTTTAGGTAATGAAGTTTTAAGATCTGATTTAGTTAAAAAGTTAATTTTTAAATATATTAACTTTCATGTTGAAGGAAAAACAGTAGAAGAATCACAAGGTATTTTTAATAATCTTTACGATACAGTTATTTCATCAGCTTCTTTTAAAAGTTTTGTAGATTTATTTATAAAATATGCTTCCACATTTAATGTGGATGACAATAATTTTAGTATAACTAACTTACTAAAACAATTTTTAACAACTAAAAAAGATGAAATTAAAAAAGCATTCAAAGAGTTTACTTTAGAAAATATTAAACAACCTTATATTCATTCACTAATTAATTCAATTATTCACAAAAACTTTAAATCTTTAGGTATTGATTTTAGTGATGATAATGTTCAAACAATACTAGATGTAATTAGAGCTTTACTACAAAAAGATGTTGATAATGAAGTCCATAAAAATGATAGTAGCTACAGACCGTTAAAAACTGTAAATTTAATTTTAGATGAAATTCATAAGTTTTTAATTGCTTATTTAGATAATAAAAAAGATTTTAAAGTAGATTTTAAAACCTCAGATATTATTAATTTAATTCTTGATTTTGCACAAATTGTTGACAATAATGAGTTCAAATCTAGTAATTATGAAAAATTAGCAAGTGTAGTTAGAAAATTATTAAAAAGCGATATTGCCAAAAACCAACTTAAACAATCAATTTCTAGTTTTTCGCAAAAATATAATTCATTATTAAGTAAAGAACTTTATACTTTAGTTGATAAATTAATTGATTCTAATAGAATAAATGATGTTATTAAATTAGTTTTTGATTACCTTAAAAATAACAAACAAGATTTACAAAATGAAGCAGATCATCCAACTGGCCAATCATTTTCTTCTTTATTTGTGAAGTTTTTAACCAACAAAAAAGAAGATCTAAAAAAGATAGTAAAACAATTAATTGAAGAAAATATTGATACAAATGAAGTTAGAAATCTATTTAGAAAAGTCTTTGAAGTAGAACTAAAAGTTCAAATTAGCCCAACAGAAACAGATTTTTTAATTTATACTATTAAAGAATTAATTTCTGGAAAACATAAATTTATAGATGTTAATTCTGCTCTTTCTAACAAAAGTTCTTTTGATATTGTTTTAGATAAAATTTTTGATTTAGTAATCACAAAACTTTCTAATAAACCAGATGCAAAAATTAGTTTTACTTCACAAGAAATGCTTCATTTCTTGAAGGAACTTTTATTAATTATTAATCAAACAAGTTCAACTCAGCAGAAAAATAATTTAGTTTCTTTAGTTAACAAATTACTAAAATCTGAGTTTGTAGATCAACAAATTGCAAAACTAGATTTAAGTTTCTTAGATAAAAACAAATATACAAAAAATACACTATCTCAGACTCAAATTAGACCAATAATTAAAGATATTATTTCTTGAGATAGAACAGCCAAATTTGTTGATTCATTAGTAAGATCAATGAATTTAACTAATCAAGAAATTTCTTCTTTAAAATCTGTTCAAGAATTAATTCCTATACTTATAAGAAAACATAAGCAACTTTTTAAAGACTATTTATATGATTTATTAGCTAAAATTTCAGATTATGATCAAGTTGGAAATGTTTTTGTAAATCTTATAAAAGATCAATTAAAACTTACTCAATTAACAAGAAGCGAAGATAAACAAAAAATCAAAGATTTTGTTAAAAATATAGCTCATGCAGCAAGAGATATCAAACTAGTTAGTTCAATAATTGATAAATTAGTTGTTGAATTTTCAAAAAATAATCAAGAAATTAGTATTTCTAAAATTTCTTCAATATTATCTTCAATTTTTGCTGATAAAAACTTCTTAAGCACAGAAAAAATATTCTCTTTAATTGATGCAATTGAAAATCCGCACCATCCAGATCCTAAAAACCCAAAAATTAAAATTCAAACATTAGTTAATTTCTTAGATTTAATTTTTATAACAGCTTCTGATTGAAACAATCAAAATAACACTAAAAAAGAAAATATTTCGCCAATTTTAAATCACTTTAATACTTTAAATCCAAAACACCAAGCTATTTCTTGAACAGGTCAATTACCTCCAGGAGATTTTGGTAGCGGAACAAAAATAAATCTTAATAAAATTGGAATATTTGTTAAATATATTTATGATGATTTCAAACTCAGACACGTTGGACAGCAAATTAGAAAAGATAACTACCGACGTTATCCAGAAGGTAGAATGATTTACCGACTAACAGCTATTTTATTATTAACTGTTTGAGAAGAATTGTTTAGAGATGCATCTTCAATTGTGCAAGTAAATGGATTTTGAAAAGAAGATTTAAATGCAAAAACAGGTATAGCTGAAGTTTATAAATATCTAACGTCTTCACATGATAATGATATTAAAAATTTAATTAAAGCATTTTATGGAAAATATACACCAACAGGTGGTTGATTATTTAAAAGTTGAAGAAATAACACCAATTATCTAAAAGATGATTTAGTTCCTATGGTGTATTGATCAGGTTCTGCAGATCGTTTTGAGCGTCATGTATATCCAAGAATTAAAGATAGAATAATCCATCAAATTAGAAATGGTCATGATGATAATCATTAGTAATTAAATAATTTTATTTTGCAAAAAATAATATAAAATTAAAAGATATGAAATTTAAATTTATAAATAAAAAGAAAAACTCGCGAGATGATGAACAATTAAAAGATGAATCAACTCCAGTAAAAGAAAACTTCGATGATATCAAGCTCGATGATGACTCTCAAGATTATCAACAAAGACCAACTAATGATTTATACAGACAAAATCTTGATTTTTTATTAGAAAATGATGAAAAAGAAGATTACACAGAACAACAAGATGAAGATATTTTAATTGAACAACCAAATAACATACCCCAAATTTCTGATGAAGAAAGAGAAAAATGATTCAATAATGAATTAGAAGCTCAAATAACAAAAGAAATTGAATGAGATGAACATCAAAAAACCTTAGATGCACATGAGCAAAAACACAACGAGTCTCAACCAACTCATACCCATAATTCCTTTCCACAAACACATACTCATTTAGAATTTGAAAATCATCCAACTTCAGAAAAAGAAGCAAAAGCAGAAGCTAAAAAAGAAAATTGATTAGCTAAAATATTTTCAAAAACTAAAAAGAAAAAAACAGAAATTCAAAACGATATTAATTTATCAAAAGAAGAGCAAGAATTTTTATCAGAAATGTCTAAAATCAATTCTATCGAACATCTAGAAGACGTTGATTCTAAAAAAGACTATAAAGAAAAATTAGTAGCTTGAAGTTCAAACTTTAAAATTTTAAATAGTGATATTATTGCTAATTTAGAAAAATCTGAAAAAAATCCTTCAACAAAACAAGATAGTGGTGACAACCTTTGAGATAAAATGTCATTTTTGTCAAGATCAATTTACAAAACTTTAGCTATCTTATTTGTTTCATTGTTTTGGTTTTTATTTTGAACAATTATGGGTGGATTTCAAAACTATAGAGTAGAAAATTATGTTATTTATATTTCCATTTTATCTATAATTCTGCTTGTTATTCTATTAGGAATTTATATTAACACCATCAAAAACAAAGGTGATCATAGCAAATTAGTTGCTTATTATATTTGGAATTCGATATTTACATTTATTAACTTACTAATTAGAATCTTATTTATCTTTACTCCTTTGTTTATTAATGCATTTATTCAAGTACCAAAATTCCCTAGCGAAGATGCTATTAAATTAATTGGTAAACTTGAAGTTTCAACTTTTGCTCCTTCATTTTGTTTGGTAGTTATTGGTATTTTCTATATTCCTGTTAACTGAAATAGAACATTTAAAAAAGTTATAAACAGCACAGGTATTATTGTTTTAATTACTCATTTATATTTACTCAAAAACTACAAAAATAATCCAAATAAAATTGTTTATACAAGATTAAGAGATAGTTGAATTAGATTAAATAAAGTTTTTGAAAAACCTTTAGGTATTGGTTATCATCCTGCTTTTATTAAAATGACACAGGATTTCAAAGCGCAAAACCTTTCTTTTGAAGAAAAAAGAGCAAAAATAGACCAAGTTAAAAAGATAATTGAAGATGATTTAAAATAACAAAAAAAAACACTTGCAAGTGTATTTTTTTGTTATTTTTTATAGTAAATTAAAGATTTGATTAAGTGCTTGTTTTGCACCATTTTTGATGTTGTTATTTACTAGTTCATAAGATAAATTTTTAGCTATAAAATCAGAAACATATTTTAGAGTTTTGAAACTAATTTTGTTTTTAAAACAAACATGAGCAAGCGCAAAAGCTTCCATATCAAAAATACTTACATTGATGTGTTTTTTAATAAAATTTAATCTATCTAAATCATAAATAAAAGCATTTGAAGAACCTAAGTTGATGTTTTTATTAGTAAAATCAAAATCATTTGTGTAAAACTTTTTTTCTTTAGGAGTTTGTCCAAAATCATATCAAGGAGTTTGTGCATCACAAAGATAAATTTTATCTGGATAAAGAATTGAACCTAAGTCTAAATAAATATCATTACTTCCAACTGCGCCGTAATTATACACTTGAGTAATTTTGTATTTATCAATTAAATATTGACAGGCTGCAGCTGCATTAATTAAACCAATTGCTACTTGGAAGTAATGAATTTTATATTGTTTGTAGTTAAAAATATAACCAATTCCATAAGGTGTTGTAACTTTGTTTGCTTGATTTATGAAGCTAAATTGTTTTAAATCTACAAATTCTAATTCATCTGCAAATAAAATAGCAATATTAACTATTGATTCAGAATTTGTAGATTTGTTGTTGTTCTTCATCAATTTTTCCTTCAGATTGTAATAACTTTAAATTAGCTTCTAAAACGGATTTAAATCCTTGATAAAAGTCTTTTTTTGCTAGTTCTCTAAGTTTTTGCACCCCAGGATATTTTCTACCTCTTGCTAATTTGTCGGCCATATAAACGATTTTGGCATAATCATCCATATCATAAGCTAAAGATGTATGAGACGCAATTGAGTTAGCAATAGTTTTTTTTGCTATTTTATATTTTTTAGTTAACCAAAAATAAGCACTAAGTTGGTGGAGTTTGTAATCAGGGACCTTAGATTGGTCTACATCACATTGTGCTAAAAACTCTCTATGTTTTTCTTTAGATCATGTTTTAGTAATATCATGTAATAATCCACCATAATAAGCTATTTTGGCATCTTTTTTAAGTTGTTTTGCATATTCAGCTGCTAATTGTGCTGTAGCATAACAATGTTTTAAACGTTCTCCATTATTGATATGAAATTTTAATAAATCTTCTATATATAAAAAGTTAGAAGAAATGTATTTGTGTACAGCAGGAAACAATCCACTAAAATCAGAATGACGAATATTAGTTGAAGAAAAATCGTATATTTTGTTATCAAATAAGACTGCGTTATATTTTTTAAGATTTTTCTTATTTATTTTTTTATCTCTTTTAAAAACAATTATTTGACTAAGTTGACAAATTAAATCAATGTCTTTTCATTTGTGAAGTTTTTCTAAATTATCAGAGCCTATTATGAAGTAAAGTTGTGCATTTTTAAATCTGTGTTTGAAAAATTTGATTGTATCAATTGTGTAGCTAATACCCTTTTTGTTAATTTCAAATTCACAAACTTTGGCTTTTTCAGGTAATACTAATTTAATCATATTGTACCGATGTTCACCGCTAACGTAGGATTGTTGCTTGTTTTTGAAAGGATTTTGGTAATTTGGTACAAAGTATAAAGAATCTAAACCAAGCTTTTTAATAGCAAGCTTAGCGATTTTAATATGTCCTTTATGAATAGGATTAAATGTACCTCCAAAGACGGCAATTTTTTGTGGCAGTTCCATATTATTGTCCTCCAATAGCTTCAATATCTAAAGCTAAAGAAGACTTTAAAGACTTCATTTTCTTTGATTTTTCAATTTCTTTTTCAGGATTTTTTAAAAACTTTTTAATATAATAACCAACTCCACCTTCTTTGTTGGTTTTTTTAAGCACAACAGTTGCTTTTCTTTTTAAATCCTGATCTGAGTTTTTCATTGCCACAGAAACTGTTGCTATTTCAAACATCCCAAGGTCGTTAAATCCATCGCCAATTGAAACAACATTATCTAGTTCAATATTGTAATAACGTGTTAGCATAGAAACAACTTTTGATTTATTAACTCCAACTGATGTTATATCAAAAACATAAGATTGACCTTCACCTTTTGATCAAGCGGAAAATTCACCTAAATCTCCATATTTTCTTTCTAGATATGATTTAAGTTCTGCAACATTTGTAGTTAATTTAGTATCTAAAATTACACCTGTTGGTTTAAGAGGAATTTTTTTAAGATCAATTCCAGCTTTTAAGTTAGGAATTTCATTAAATCCAAAAACTTTTTCAAGATTTTCATCTCTTTTTTGAATTTTAGCTCATCCTGGACCTTCAATTGCTAAATTAGTTATTTCTGATCTTAATTTTTTATCACCTAGAATATAAAGCATTTCATTAAGATTTAAATATTTGATTTCAGGAATAAAATTATAGTTTTTTGGATTATGAACATAAGCTCCATTAAAATTTCCAACAATAGTATCCAAACCTAATTGATCATAAATTTTTTTAGTTGATCTTCAAGGTCTACCTGTGATAATGCACACTTTGTGTCCTAATGCTGTTGCTCTTTTGATTTCTCTTTCAGTTTCTTCGTGAATTTCTCCAGTTGCTGAATTAGACAATACAGTCCCATCTAGGTCTAAAACAAACAAGTATATTGATTTATTTGACATAATTTCCTTTATTTTTCTTCATTTTTTATTATTAATTTTATCTCTGGTTGTTTTTTAAAATAAAATTTGTATATTTCGTCTACTAAATTATAACGTTCTGTGTGAAGAACAACTCCTCCTGATAAGAAAGTGTTTAAGTTTGAATCTAGATAAAAAAGATTTGAAATTGGTTTATTAGTTTGGGGATCTTTACCTTCAAATAAAAAGCCAAAAGAGTTTATAAATGCAAGTGAACCATCTCGATTAAAAATACCAGCTCCAGAAGCTCCATGTCCATTGTTTGCATAATAAAATACATTTAGATATTTTTCATCTTTTCCAAAAATAGGTACTGAACTAATTTTTATCCCTTTAAAAGCATTTTTAAACGCAACTTTTTTAGGTCAGAATAAACCTATTTTTAAACTATCATCAAATTCATTTTCTTTTCAAATTTTATCATCTATTTTTACTGAATTTAACTTAGACATATGATCTCAGTATGTTTGAAAATGTTAAAATTTTCTATTTCATTTTTGATTTGTTCTTTTCCTTTAGCACTTAATACTAATTTGGTTTTTGTAATATTGTAATTATTTTCATTATTGGATTTAGTTGATTGTGAGCTTGTGAAGTAATTTTTACTTCTTTTTCCTTCTTTAGTTTGAATAATGCCATTTAATGATCCACTCATATCGAAGAATTTAGGTAGCCAACTTTGTGTTGTTAGTTTTTGTTGCTGATTATTTGTGTTCTTATCTTGATCATTAACAATAGTTGGTAAATTTTCATCAGTGTAAAAAGATAAAATTCATTTAATAATGTCTTCTCAGTCTTTGATATATTGCTTGTAATTGAAGTAATATAAAGAAATATCTTGGTTTTTATTATCAAAATTAGTTATAACTTTAAAATATTTATTAAATAAATTAATTTCAAAATCTAAGGCTTCTTCTTCGGTGAAGGTTTTTTTAGTATTTTTTGTATTTTTTGTATTGTTTTGATTTGAATTAAAAATAATGTTGTACTTATATTTTTCTCATTCTCAAGCAATAAATAAATCATTTGATATTGTATAGAATTTATTTTTAAAGTAAATTTTGAAAAAATCTTTTAATATGTAGTTATAAAATCTTAAATTTTCTTTATTTTTAATATTAAGTGAAGCAAGTTTGGGATCAACATCTTGAAGTTTCATTGCTCGAGTTACGTGTTTGTTAGTAACTAAAAGTGCACTGTTTCCATCTGTGTCTAAAATTGTTGAAGTTCCTATAGAAATTCTTAAATTTCTTTCGTAAATATCTTCAAAGCGAGTATCTTCACTTGGTAATGATTCAAAAGCGATTTTTTCTACTTTGTTTCATATTTTATTATCTTGTGTATGGAAAATAGAATAGAATTCATTATTAATTTCTTTGTTTAAGTTAAAGTATGAATCTTTTTCTTGTTCTGTGTAGGATTTTGCAAGGATTTGCTCTTTATTTGCAGATTTTTTTAGATCATAAACAAATAATTTATCATTTTGTTTTCCTAAAAATGCTTTGTCATTTTCTTGTTCTATAAAACCGGATTCGTAATTAGCTTTTATTTTTTTGTATTCTTCAGGAAAAGTGATGTTTTTATTTATTTGATCAAGACTAACTTTTGAAAAATTACCTTCGTAATGCTTTGTTTCAACAAGTTTTTCAACTGGTTTTTCTTCAGAGTTTTTTTGATTATCAGATGTATTTACTTTGAAGGAATTGTTTTGTGATGTATTGTTGTTTGAATCATTATTTTGATTATCATTTATTTGCGTATTTGCTTGATTTTGTTTGTTTTTTTCTTTTTCTGGCTCTGTTTTAGTTTCTGGTTGTGGTTGTTGCTTAGTTTCTTGAGTTGGTTCAGTTCTTTTTGTTGATTCGCTATCTTTAGTTGTTGAATCATTTGAAATAGAATCTTGATTAGTTGGATTGTTTAGTTTATTTTTTTTTTTTTTTTTGTAGCTTCCTCTTTTGTTGTTGGAGTTTGGTTGTTAGTTTGCTTTTTAGTATCATCTTCGGAAGTAGGTTGCTTAATTATTGGTTCTTTTGAATTAGTATTTTGGTTATTATTAGTTTTTTGCTCAGGATTTTGTTGTTTTGATGCTGAAGCATCTGTTTTTGTTGGTTGAGTTTGGGTGTTTAAAGTATTTAAGGAAGTATTAAAAGAACAACTAGCAAGAACTAGTGCTGGAGATAAAAAAAGAGCTAGGGCTATTTTCTTGAGTTTCATTAACTTAAAATTTTACTATTTTTATTAATTTTTTCAGTATTTTTGAGGATTTATATAAATATCTAGTTTTTCGAAGTGTTCTGGATCGCTCTCAGCTTTTTGTTTTAATCAAGAACCAAATGTATTTGGATTGTTTTTATCATAGGAAATAACATCTCTTAAATGACTTATAAAAGGGTATGCAACATCGGTAGCATTGTTGAATTCATATGAACTACCAAAAGTATCTAATGCTAAACTATGAATTGCTTGAATATAACCTTTTTGATCAACAATTAATGAACCTGAAGCTCCACCTATTAATCCATTTCCACGTGCTGGCCCAGGTTGGTTTAAATCTGGTTTGCCATCGGGTCCGAGAATGTTTAAATAATAATCATTATGATAAGAAATTCTAGATTCTAAAAAGTTAATTTTGTTAATTTTGTAAACAACATTTGTTCTTTGTCTTGGATAAGCTGAAATGTAAAAATTAGTTAAATAATCACCGTTGTTTAGATTTGCAAAATCATTACCAAATTTAAGTGGTTTGAGGTTTTTTCATTTTTCTAAATCTTCTTTGGTTCCTGTTAATCAATCAATAATGTTTTGTTTTTCTTGTTTTTTAGCTGGATCAGTTATGTAAGGAAGTGAAGAAGTTTGATCAAATAAAGCTCTATCGAGAAGTTTAAAAACAACTTTTAAATCAATGGTGGAAATTGCAATATCGATTGTGTCATTAGTGTTGTTTTCTTCTGGATTATCCTTGAATTGTGCAGGTTTTGTTTTGATACTATTAGGAACTCAAACAACTTTTAAAAAACTATCAAAGAAATTAGAAGTTGAGACATTATATTTAGTTTCAAATTCTGTTTTTCCATACAAAGGTCTTTTACTTCATTGTTTTAAAGGTACTTTATAAATTAAATTATTAGTTAATTCTTCGCCATTTTTTAGTGGTCAATTATAAGTTGAGGTTTTTGCCCTTTTTAATTTTTCCTCTCTTGTTTCTTTTGGTTCATTATAATCAACATCAGATCAAATAGAATCAACAACATGTCTATTGGATAAGACATAGTATCTTTGATCATTGTCATCATTTGGTTTTACTTTGGAAATCATTGTATAAGTTCCACGATTTCCAAAACTTCTTATTTGTAAATCATTAATTTCTGGATCGAATTTATTATAAGGAAGAATTCTTTCTAATGAGTTGACAAAGTTATTATCTAATTTTCTAGTTAAAGGATGATCAAAAGAAATTTCTGCTTCTTGAGTGGATTTATCAAATGCATTTGGGTTCTTTTTGAAGGTTTTTGAAGGATCTGGATCAACTAAACTAACTCAATCATCTGGAAAAATATCCACTGTTTTTGGTAATCATTGGTATCTTTTATCGTCATTTGGAATTATTTTATCCTCTTTGTCATATTTAATAGTTTCTTGATTGTATTGACTAGGATAAACATATTTTTGCAAAGTCTTATTTTCTTTGTTATCTGTTATATAAGACAAAGACACAAAGGAATTATTTGGCATTATAAGTTTTGTGTTGGGTTTTTCAACATTGTTTTCTTGTTCAGATTGTGAATCGTTTGTGTTTGAATTTGTTTCTTTTTTGTTATTATCTAATTGATTTTGATAATTTTGATAAAGATTTCTAACATAAGTTATATCGTCACTAAGTTCTGATTTTGAATTATTTAGATAAAAATTTATCTCGTTATTTTCTAGTTTTGCTTCAATTTCATAATTATTTTTAAGTTCAAATTTTGCATATTTTTGTTTTAAAAATTCTTCAAAATTAAAGCTAATTCCTATAGAAAAAGATAATGAATTATATTTATTTTGACTTCCAAATGGCATATAATTTAATTGATTTTTAAACTCAAATTTAGGAACACCTGAAAAAACAGCTCTATCAGTTGCAGAAGTGTGAAATTTATCTAAATCTTCAATATTATCTCGTACATCAACATAGAATCATAAAGTAGGATTTTCAACATTTTTGTCTTTGTTTAAAACTTTTTCAATTTCATTAATATCAATTGTTCAGTAGAATTTGTTGTTCTTTTTTCTTCATTTATCTTCATAAATAAAGTTATAAAATCTATAAAATTTTTCGAATTTATTATTTTCTAGTTTTTTAGTAAAGAAATTTTTATGAACAAATCCATTATTAGGTTCAATAAAGTCTTTAAAATTATAAAATCCTTTAAATTCCACATTTTTTTGCTGAACTATTGGAGTTGAATTAGCAGCATTTGATTCACTAGATTCTGCTGATTTTTTAGAATTTGTTGCATTTGTTGATTCTTGTGTTTGTTTGTTTGTTTGTTGAGTTTGTGTTTGACAAGCAATCAATGTTGTTATACTCAATGGAGCTAAAGCTAGCAAGAGAAGTTTGAATTTATATTTCATTAATTTTTTACATTTCCTTTTAAAAATTCACTAAATTTTGCTTAAATTTTAAATAAAATTGTAAAAAAGGCAATAAAAAAATGGCGATCACGAGAGGATTCGAACCTCTGACCACAAGCTTAGAAGGCTCGTGCTCTATCCAACTGAGCTACGCGACCACGCTCCTATATAATACCACAAAAATTAACATTTAAAAATTTATTTATTTTTATTTTATCTTGTTGAATTTTTAAACATAAAACTTTTTTAATTTATAATTTAAATTAATTTTTTACATTTTTAAAGGACAATTATGAGTTATCAAAAAGAATTAGAAAATTTAGTTTTATCAAATCAAAAATTATCAGGTGTTAAAAAAATCCTAATAATTGATGGAAAAGATCCAAGAGCTATTAAAGCGGCAAAAAATTTAAAATCTCAAGGATTAGTTCATCCAATTCTTCTTTCTGAAACACAGTTTGATTCAGAAGGTGTTGAATTAGAAGTATTATCAGAAGAAAAGATTCAATTATTTGCAAAGGAATTTTTTGAATTTAGAAAAGGAAAAGAAACAGAAGAAGGTGCATTAAAAGCAATGAAAACCCTTCCTTTTTATGCATGTATGTTATTAAGAAAAGGTTTGGTTGACGGAGTAATTGGAGGGCTTGAATTTCCTACAGCAGATATTTTAAGAGCAGCTTTTAAAGTTATCGGTCCAGTTAAAGGAATTAAAACAATTTCTTCAGTTATGATTATGCACAAAAATAATGAAAAATTTATTTTTAGTGATATATCAGTAAATATTTCTCCTAGTTCAGAACAATTAGCTGAAATAGGACATAATGCTACTTTATTTGCTAAAAATTTAGGTTTTAATCCAAATGTTGCCTTTTTATCATTTTCAACTTCAGGTTCAGGTAAAAGCTTAGAAGCAGAAGCAGTAGAAACAGCTACAAAGCTTTATAATGAAAATGCTTCAACAAAAGCTCTAGGTGAAATTCAGTTCGATGCAGCAATGGATTTAGAAATTAGAAAAGCAAAATACAAAGGTGAAATGAATTTAGATCCAGTAAATGTCTTGATTTTCCCTAATTTAAATGCAGGAAATATAGGATATAAAATTGCTCAGCGTCTAGGTGGTTTTGGAGCTATTGGACCAATTATTACAGGCATAGCAAAACCAATAAATGATTTATCTAGAGGTTCAACAGTTGAAGATATTTTCAACACAGCATTAATTACAGCACTACAAGCAGAAGGAACAAAATAATGTCAAGTAAAATTTTAGTTATCAATGCAGGATCATCTTCTATTAAATGATCTATGTTTTCTAAAGAAAATATGCAATTACACTCAAGCGGAATTGTTGAAAGAATTGGAATAGCAGGTTCATTTTTTAAAACAAAATTAGGAAATCAAAGCTGATTAAAAGATCAAGATGTAGTAGATCATAAAGAAGCAATGTCAATTTTAATTAAGATTTGATTACAAAATGCAATTATTCAAGATGTTAATGATATCGAAATTGCAGGATTTAGAGTGGTGCACGGAGGTAGTGAATTTACAGGTCCAACTGCACTTACATCTAAAGAAATTCAAATTATTGAAGATCTTTCAAAATTTGCTCCGCTACATAATCCAGGAGCTGTGCAAACCATTAAAGCAATTCAAAAAATTTTACCTAAAGTAAAAATTTCAGCTAATTTTGATACAGCATTTCACACAAGTATTCCAGCTGTAAACCACACATATCCAATTAACTCACGTTTTGCAAAAGATCATGGCATCAAAAAATATGGTTTTCACGGAATTAGTCATAAATTCATAACTAACAAAATGGAAGAAATATTTAAAAGAGACAAAGTAAATTTTGTTAATTTACACATAGGAAATGGTGCTTCATTATGTGCTATTAAAGAATCAAAATCACTTGATACTTCAATGGGTCTTACTCCTCTTGCTGGAGTTATGATGGGTACAAGAAGTGGAGATATTGATCCTTCCATTCATCAATTTGTAGTAAATGAAACAAAAATGAGTCTTAATGAATTCATAGATATGTTAAATAAAAAATCAGGTCTTTTTGGTGTTTCTGGAATTTCTTCTGATGTTAGAGACTTACTTCAAGCAAGAAAAGATGGAAATAAAGATGCTGAATTTGCACTTGAACTATATACACAAAAAATTGCTGACTACTTAGTAAATTACATTAATAAAATAGGAAAAGACATAGACGGAATTGTATTTACAGGTGGTGTTGGAGAAAATGCAGCTCTTGTTAGAAGTTTAATTTTAAGCAAGATTAATTTTCCTAAATTTAATATCGTAATCGATAAAGTAGTTAATGAAAAACCATTATCTGAATTTGCAGATGTAGAAAAAATTTCAACAGAAGAATCAGATTTAAATGTATTTGTAATTAAAACAAATGAAGAGCTCTTAATTGCACAAAACGCTTTAAAAATCTTCTCAAAATAAAGAAAAAGAAAGAAAATAAAAACCAGAAACGAAATAATTTTCTGGTTTTTATTTTTATTATTTTTATATTAACTTAAAATTTAAAAACAAAGGAAAAATTATGTGAACATTTATAAAATCAGCTGCTGATAAATTTTCTTGATTTGAACATTTAGCACAAGAAATTTGTTTAATTGGAAGGTCTAACGTTGGAAAATCTTCTTTAATTAATGCATTAGCAAATCAAAAAATAGCAAAAACTTCAAAACAACCAGGACGAACTCAGTTAATTAATTTTTTTTATAATCAACAAAAACAAGTAATTGTTGATTTACCTGGATATGGATTTGCAAAAATTTCTATTTCACAAAAATCTTTAATTTCTTCTATGTTAGAAGAATATTTCAAATCAAGAACTAATTTAAAAATAACTTTTGTACTTATTGATTCTAATGTAGGAATTACATCTTTAGATTTACAAATGCTTGATTTTCTAAAGCAACTCAAAAGAAATGTGGTAATAATAGCTACAAAAATTGATAAAATCAATCAAAGTCAAAAATATAAAATTACCAAAGCAATTCAAGAGCTAAATTATGAATGCTTTTTAGTTTCTTCTGCTAAAAAAATAGGAATTAGTCAAATAAATAATTTTATTAATCAACAGCTAAGTTAGTTTTTGCTTTTGCATTAGTTAATTTTTTTAAATACTTAATTTCTTTTGGTGTTAATTTTCGATATTGACCAAGTGATAAATTTGCAAGATTAATAGATGCAAATTGAACTCTTTTTAAATCTAAAACTTCTATTTGAAAATGATCAAAAAGTCTTTTAACATGATGATTTGAACCTTGTTTTAGTTTAACAATGTATTTATTTGTTGCTTTTTTCTTAATTATTTGTCTTGAATTAATTTCATTGTTTAATTTAATTACATTTTTATTAGCAAAATTAATTTGCTCATCACTTAAATCACCATTGGTGTGTACTAAATAAGTTCTTTCAATTTGAAATTTGGGATGTATTAGTTTATTAGCTAATTCACCATCGTTAGTTAATAAAATAATTCCTGTTGTATTAAAATCCAGACGGCCAACAGGAAACAAATATTTTTTTTTAGGAAAGAAATCTATGATTTTTTTACGATTAAAATTATCTTCTCTTGTGCAAACCACTCTTTTTGGTTTGTAAAAAGCATAATAAATATGTTCAGCTTTTTTAAGTATTTGATTATCAATTTTAATTTCATCATCAAAAGAAGCTTTTTGTCCAATTGTTGCTAGTTGATTATTAACAAAAACTCGATTTTGTAAAATCAATTTTTCAGCATTTCTTCGTGAACAATAGCCTGTTTGTGAAATTAATTTTTGAATTTTTTCTTCCATATTTAGTTTTCTTCTATTATTTTTTTAATCGCATTTTTAGCTAATTTGACACATTCAAGTCGATTTAAGTGATTTTTTGTATTAACAAAAACATTTAAATCATTTAATTTTTTGTTTATTTGTTGAGTATCTAACATTTGCTCATAATCAACAAAAAGCTGTTGAATTTGTTCAAATGTTTTATTTTTTATTTGTTTAAGTAAAATGTCGCTCGAAGCTATAAATAGTGAGCAACCCCTGGCTCTAAATTGGCCATCTTCTACAGCATTTTCCTTTATTTTTAAAGCCAAATCTAAATTATCATCACAAGAAGTGCTAAAAGAATTAATAGTTTTTCAATTTGGATTTAATTCTTGAACTTTATTTTTTGGATTAGAATAAGTTTCTAAAATTTTTTTTCTTCTGTAGTTAAAATCGTTATACAAAATCTAAAAACCCTTCGTATTTTTTTAAGTATTGTACTAATTTATCAACATCTTTTTTATCATTGTAAAGTGCTAAAGAAACTCTGACAAAAGAATCTTGATTTAATATTTGAGAAATTAATGGTGCACAAAAAGTTCCACTTCGAACATATATATCATTGTGTCCTAAATAGGAACTAATATCTTGTGCTGGTATGTTGTTAATATTAAATAAAATTATACTATCCCCTCTTTTGCTATAAATTTGTATGTTTTCAATTTGACTTAATTGATCAAAAAGATAAAAAGAAAGTTTTTTTAAATAATTTTTAATATTTGCAATCCCTATAGTTTCTATTAGATTTAGTGCATTTTCAAACTCTCAAATAGCTGATAAATTTAGTGTTCCTGCTTCAAATTTGTTTACATTATTGTAATAATTTCAATTTTGGCTATCAATAATAGTAGAAATTGTTCCTCCACCTGTTTTTATAGGTTCTAAAGTATCTAAAAGCGGTTTTTTTATAGCTAAAATTCCTAAACCTGTAGGTCCGTATAATTTATTTGTACTAAAAGCAACAACATCAAAATAATTAAAATTTACTTCTTGAGAATTAATAGCTTGAGTTGCATCATTTACTACAATAGCCTTGTTTTTTAAAGCTAAATTGTAAATTTTTGCTTGATCAAAAATTATATTTATATTATTAGTTTTTTGTGAATAAGCAATAATTTTTGTTTTTTTATTAATATCTTTTTCTAAATTATTAGATAAAACTATTTTAGCTTTTGTTGCTTTTGCTATATTAAATCAAGGAATTAAATTAGAAGTGTGATTATATTTGCTCAATAAAATTTCATCATTAGCTTTTATTTGTGATTGAATCATTAAAGCAAAGAGATTAATTGACTCAGTAGTTCCTGAAGTAAAAATAATTTCATCTGATTGGGCTTGAATTAATTTAGCGATTTTTTTGCGCACAGTTGCAATTTTTTCTTCAATAATCAAGCCTAATTTAGAATTTTTTGAATGATTATTAATGGCAAATTTTGTATAAAATTCAGCACCTGCTCTAATTACTGATAGTGGTTTTTGCACTAAAGCAGCTGAGTCAAAATATGTAATTGTTTTTAAAATAGGAAATTGTTTTTTATAAGATTTCATTATGTTTTTTTATATCAAAGAATATATTCTGTATTTTTTGATTTTTGTCCTTTAATTGGAGAAGTAATTTTATCAATAAATTTAAAATTATGTTCACTAGCTTGTGATATGCTTCGATCAATTAAAAAAGGATGAAATTGTTCTAAAACAAAACCACCTTTTTCAACGTATTTTGAAGAAGCTTCAAATTGAGGCTTTAATAATACAATCAAATCATCATTAGTTTTTAGAATATGCTCAACAACTTTATAAACTTCTTTTAAACTAATAAATGAAACATCGCAAACTACTTTATCAATTTCAACTTCAAACATTTGTTTTGAAATAGATTTTAAATTAGTTTGTTCTAGAGATTTTATTTTCGAATTTTGCCTTAATTTGTAATCTAGTTGATTTTTACCAACATCTAAAGCGTAAACTAGTTTTGCTCCATAATTTAAACTAACTTGTGAAAAACCACCTGTTGATGCACCGATATCAAGAATAACTTTATTTTCAAAATCTAGTTTAAAAGCTTCAATAGCGGCGAGCAATTTATAAGCACCACGAGAAACAAATTCTTTTTTTTGCTCAATTAGTATTTCATCGCTATCTTTAATTAAAAAACTAGGAGTGAAAACCACTTCATTATTGATTTTAACTTGTCCTGAACGAATTAAAATTTCAGCATTGGAGTAGTTTTTCTCAATTAAGTATTCTTTAATGCTTTTTTTCATAATAATTTATTTAAATTTTTTTAGTAAACTAATAACATATGAATTAAAATCAGAAGAAACATGCACCATTAAAAGTGAAAAATTATTAAAAGAATTTCTTCTTTTTGCTTCATTTTCGAAGTTATTTTTCTTGTTGTGTTTAGTGGAATAATAAATAAAGGTTGCTAAATTAGAAAGAAGCAATTTATGATTTATTTTATAAAGAGTTTGTTTGAAAAAATCAAAAATTTGTTTTTTAAAACTTTCTTCTGATTTAACTAAAACAAGATTAGATTCAAAAAGTAAAATTTCCTCTTCTGAAAGTTCTAAATCAAAAAGTTCATCTAAAAAAACAAAAGGAAATCTCTGTTTTTTGTTTCTAAAACATTTTTTATAATTTGTTCATATTTTAGTGTTCTTGAGTTGTTTTTTTATATACTTTAAGATTTTCTTGCTCATAAAATTGATTTATTTTATCCAATACTGCATTTACAAATTTATATTCTTTATCGGATTCTAAAGTGTAGTCTTTAATCATTTGAACCATTTCATTAATTACAACTTTGTTATCATTTACTAAAAGTTCAAAAGAACCTAATAATAAAATTGCACGAACTAAAGGTAAAATCCGATTCCAACTTCAATTTGAACCCAAAAAGTTGATAATTAATTTTTGAAAAATTTCATATTTTTTTTCAATTGCTTCTAAAATTTTAATTTGTTCTTTTGTTAAGTCATAGTTTTTGAATATTTCATTAGTGTTTATTTTATTGTCAAATAGTTCATAAGAATAAAGCAAACTAATAATTTCCATTCTATGAATTCTGCGTTTACTAAAAGGGTATTTTTTATTTTCTGTTTGCGTCATTTTTGCCTTTTAAGTTAATTCGTCAAAAATATCTTCACCTATATCACTTAGCTTGATTTTGAAGTTTTTTGCCACAATATTTCCAATAGTTGCAAGTGAGTCAATGTGAGTTGATAATCCCCTTTTCATATCTTTAAATTGTTTAGAAAACACTGTTAAAGGAAGCGCTTCTCTTGTGTGATTTGTTCCTGGAAATATAGGATCATTTCCATGATCTGAAGAGATTAGTAGTAAATCATCCTCTTTTAGTGCATTAATTAGTTTTGCTAATTTGATATCAAAATTATTTACATTTTCTGCATAACCGACAACATTTCTTCTGTGTCCATAACTTGAGTCAAATTCTACTAAATTTACAAAAATAAACTCATTTTTACTATCTGTAGTTGCAATATTTATAGCTACATCCATGTTTTCGTTGTCGCTAGCTGGACCATATACTTGATCGATTCCATATCCAGAAAAAATATCGTGAATTTTTCCAACACCAATTGTTTTAATATTTGCTTGCTGAAGTCTGTTCAATACAGTTTCTTGTGGTGGTCTATTAGCATAATCGTGTCTGTTAAAAGTTCTAATGAATTTTCCATCTTCTTTTACATAAGGTCTTGCAATAACTCTAGCAACATTTCACTCAGGTCTTGAAGAACAAATCCTTCTTGCTGCTTTGGCATATTTGTAAAGATTATCTAATCCCATTGTTTTTTCATTACCACAGATTTGTAGAGTTGAATCTGGTGAAGTATAAACAATAATTTTATCATCTTGTTCTTGATCACCTAATTCTTGTAAAATAACAGTTCCGCTGATGGATTTATTTCCTATTATTTTTCTACCATCGAATTCTTTTTCTAGTTCATCTAGTAATTCTCTTGGAAAACCATTGTCAAAATTAGGATTAGCAACTTTGGTCCAAATACCCATCATTTCTCAATGACCTGCAAGAGTGTCTTTGGCATTGGATTTTGCAATGATTTTACCCATATATGCTTGTGGTTCTTTGTTTTTTTTATAATGTCCTTCTAATTTTGCAATATTTGTAATTCCTAATTTTTTTCAAGTTGGAATTTCTAGTAAATTAGTTGTTGAAGCACTATATAAAGTATTTGCTCCTTCATCTTGAAATTCTTTTTGTCTACCGTCGTCACCAATTCCTAATGAATCAGTAACAATTAAAAAAATTCTATTAAATTTAAACATTTTTAATAATTACCCTTCTAAAAGTACTTAAATTTTCCCTTTTTAATAAATTGTTTATATTTTATTACAAATTAAGAAAATGAAAATAAAACAACAAACAGATATAAAAGATTGTGGGATTTCAATAATTCACTTTTTTTCTAAATATTTATATGACAAAGACTTGAAACTTAGCAAAATCAAAGAACAAGCCTTTTTTAATCAGCAAGGAATTTCAATAAAAAATCTTGAAAATTTAGCAAATCATTTTGGAATTATTTTAGATTCTTTTCATTGTAATTTAGCTACTTTGCTTGAGTTAAAAATAAACTCTCCAATTGCTATTTTGCTAAAAAATGAATATTTTAATCATTATGTTATTTTAGAAAAAATAAAAAAAGACATTTTTTATATTCAAGATCCAATAAAAGGAAGGGTTAAATTAACAAAGCAAGAATTTGAAGCAAATTTTTTAAATATTGTCATCATGGCTTCAAAAAATGCTTCATTTTCCTTTACAAAAGAAGAAAAACAGCAATGAAATAGTATTTTTTATTTTTTAAATGATCGAAATAATTGAGCTGTTTTATTTTTGATTTTTATTTCTGCAATTTTAAATTTTATTTCGATTTTTTATCTTAAAACTATTATTGATAAAGTTTTACCTTATAAACAAGTTGATATGTTGTATAAAGTAGTTTTATTTTTTCTTTGGATTTTTATTTGAAAGTTTGTTCAAGATATTATCAAGCAAATTTATATTAAAAAATTACAAATTAAAAAAGAACAATATTTATTTGACAAATTCTTAATTGCTTTAAATAAGGGGATAAATCAACAAATTTATAAATTAGATGCAGCAGATTACTTGAAAAGAATCAATTTTATTCCTACTTTTGCTTCATTTTCTTCACATTTTTACTTTAACATATTCAATGAACTTGTTACTTTTTTACTTTCATTTTTTATTTTGTTATGAATTAGCTGACAATTATTTCTTATTATTTTAGCCATAAGTATTGTATTTTTATTTATCTCTTTTGTTTTTAAAAAATTAATTTCTAAACAAATTAACTTTTTATATGAAACCAATACAGAATCAATTAGTGCTGTAAATGATTTTATTTTTTCTTTGAAGAATCTAAAAAATAATGATTTGTACAAAATGCTTAAAAATAAGTTTGACAATTCTTATTTTAGCTTTAAAAATAAAGAGTTCTCAATTTGAAAACTTAAATTTTCTTTAAGTCAGTTACAAAACTTTTTTCTTGTAATTACACCGATTTTTTTAGTTTATATCACATCTTTTTGAATTTTTGACAATACACTTTCACTTGGTACTTTATTAATTTTTATTTCTTTTTTTAGTTTTTTTATTAATCCTCTAAATTCTATTTCAGAAATGCTTGCTGTTTATCCTTCAATTTCCAAGGAAATAGATGCAATAAATTTCATTTTAAATGTTGAAAGAGAAAAAATTGGTGAAAAGCTTCAAGAAATTAAAAAAATTGAATTTAAACAACTCTCATGTAATTTCATAATTTACAAAAAAATTTTTAGTATAAAAAACCTAATAATTGATAAAAATTTAATTCTTGAAGGGAGAAATGGAGCAGGAAAGTCTTCTTTATTAAGAATTTTAAACTTAGATCAAGATTATAAAGGAGATTTTTTTGTCAATGATTTAAATGTTAATTTTTACAATAAAGAATTTTTAAGAGAGCAAATTTTATATATTAAAAATGAAAATTATTTCCCAAAAACTGATATTTTTTCTTACATTACTTATGCAGAAAAGAAAAAGGTTGAAACTTTTTTAAATAATATTCAAAATTATGATTTGCAACCATTACTTGAACAATGAGACATTAAACTAGATGATATTTTATACGATAATGCAAAAAAATTTTCAAGTGGTCAAAAACAAATAATTAACTGCTTACAACTTTTAACAAAGAATTTTGACTTGATTTTACTAGATGAAGCATTTGAAAATATTTCTCAAGAAAATTTTAAAATCCTAAAAAAAATCATAAAAGATTTTCAAAAAGACGCGATTTTTATTGAAGTATCACATTCAAAACGATATTTATTTTCTGATTCAAGGGTGATAAATGTTGAAACTTTATAAGTTTAGTAAATGATATTGATTCATTTTTATTGCGCTGTTGTTGATTTCTTTAGTTATCTTTTTATATTATTTTTATTGACTTAAATTTCATAATAAAGTAGCTATCAAAATAGAAGTTGACGACTATAAAAAGCTTTCTTTTACTATAAATTCTGATCTTTTATACAAAATAAAAAAAGATGCATATGTTATTTTAAGTTATAAAAAACAAGACTTTTATTTAAAAATCAAACAAATTAATAATATTTCTAATGATATTTTTCAAGTAAATTTATTTTTTAGTTCTAAATTGAATTTTCTCAAACCAAAGACTAGTTACAATGCATTTTTAGTTTTAAAAGAAGTTAATAATTTTGTTTATCTCTTTTCTTAGTTTTCTTTTGTTATAATTTTAAAAAAATATGAAAAGTCAAATAAATTTTTTAAATACAACAAAATATAGATTTAGATATCTTAAGATGTTTAATTTAATATTAAATATTATAGAAAAAGAAGAAAAGTTTCAAAAACCTTTATCACTAGATTTCACTCTAATTGATGATGAACAAATGCGAAAATACTATTTTCAATACAAAGGAAAAGACAGAACTACTGATATTTTATCTTTTCCTTTTGTTAATAGCTTTTCTACTTCATTTATGAAGGAAAAATTTCTTGGTGAAATTCTAATTTCTTATCAAAAAATACAACAACAAGCTAAAGAATACGGACATTCAGTTACAAGAGAATTTTGCTATTTATTTACACATGGTGTTTATCATTTATTAGGTTATGATCACATTAGTTTAGAAGAAGAAAAACAAATGAACAAAAAAGTTGATAAAATTATGAAATTGCTTCAAATAGAAAGATAAATTATGTTTCAAGAATTAGAAAAATTATTAAAAATTACTTATAGTCCATATTCAAAATTTCCTGTTGCTGCTGTAATTAAAGATGCAAAAGGTAATATCTGAAAAGGAGTAAATGTTGAAAATGCAGCTTATCCATCAGGTCTATGTGCTGAAAGAAATGCTTTATTTTCTTCAATAACATATGGATTTATTCCTGGAAAAATTCAAGAAATTCATATCTTAGCAAACACAAAAGAATTTATTAAACCTTGTGCTGCTTGTTTACAAGTTATGATTGAATTAATGGAATATGATGCTGATGTTTATTTATACAGTATCACAGGTGCTGTAGAAAAAAGAAAGTTAGTAGAATTTTTACCTTTAGCATTTAGAAAAGAGTTCTTAAATTAATGAAAACTTGCTTTGTTTCTATTATTGGATTACCAAATAGTGGAAAATCAACAATGTTAAATACCATTTTAGATTATGATCTTTCAATTGTTAGTTACAAACCACAAACTACTAGGGATCAAATTAATGGAATTTATTCTGAAGATGATTTTCAAATAGTTTTTGTGGATACACCCGGATTTCAAAGCGAAAATTCTTTATTTTCCAAGGTTTTAAACAAAAATGCTATTTCTTCACTTGAAGATATAGATCTTGCTTTGTTTTTACACCCTGTTAATAGAAAACTGGATCAAACCAGTATTGAATTAGCTAAAAAAGTTTTAAAACTCAAAAATAAAATTGCAATTTTAACCAAGATAGATTTAGAAGAAGATAATCAAATTCTTGCACAAAAAGCAAACGAACTTAAACAACTCGGATTTGAATTAGTTCTTGGTTTTTCAGAAAAATATCAAGTTAGCAAACAAGATTTACTTGAAGAAATCAAAAAATATTTATATGATAGTGAAAATTATTTTGATGCTGATTTTTTAACAGATAGACCAATGAGGTTTTTAGCTAAAGAAATTATTCGTAAACACTTATTATTAAATATTGAAGAAGAAATTCCTCATCAAGTTGCAATAATTATCAATGATTTTATAGAAAACTATCAAGAAAAAGAACAAATTTATATCAGTGCAATGATATATGTTGCTAAAAAATCTCACATTCCAATAGTAGTAGGACAAAATGGTCGTATGCTTGAAAAAATAGGCAAAGCTTCAAGAATTGAACTCGAAGAAAAGTTAGGTCAAAAAGTTATTTTAATTAACAAAGTCAAAGAATCCCAAAATTGATTAAAAGATGCGAAATTAATCAAAAAAATGGGTTATTAATTTAGAAAAAAAGTGTTATAATTAAGAACATAAAAATGGGGGTGTACTGGCTTCGACATACATAAAAGGATATAAATTGCAGTGGTCTTGTAAACCATAAGACAATTTCTTTACTAAGCGGAAAAGAAAACAAAAAAGAAGATTATTCATTATTAATGAATGCTTCAACTCAATCAAATCTAGCTTTTGCATTTTAAAAAACTAGTAGACCAATTTGCTTCTCACGAATTGTAATCTTTATATTAGAGAATAGTTAAAAATCTGATCACTTTTTAATGAATTTATAGATCACAGGCTTTTTTAATCTTTTTGTTATTTTAGATAAAGAGTCTTCTTAAAAATAACTAAACTGTAGTAATTTATATTTAATTATGCGTGGACCCGGGTTCAACTCCCGGCATCTCCACCATTTTTTATTTTCTGAAAAAATTGGCATTTTATAGTATAATATGCCAAGTGTTAGAAATTAATTTTTTTAGCCAAAAGAATAAACAAATAAGGAAACAATGATACCTAACTTTAATTTTAATTTTCAACAAGAAAAATTACCAACTGTAAAAGAATTATGAGATAGTAAATCAGAAGGTTATAAAAAATGAATCTTTTATTTTTTAGGTGCAATAATTTTTCTTTTTTTATTGAACATAATTTTAGTGATTTTATTAGGAATTGCTTCTGCTAACAACAGGTTGTCTATATTGCCTGCTGAAGCAAATGTCAACTCTGCAAACAACACCAATAGTAATCAAAATTCAGACATTATAGCTCTTCCTGTAATTTCACTGTTTTTTATATTTATATCCTTGGTTTATTTTTTAGTCTCAATAGTTCATTCGTTTAAAGCGAAAACTTTCATTAGACTTGGTGCTACCACAGGTGCGTGAATTATTATCTCAGATGTTTTATTTGTAATTTTATTTATTAGAGTTTTAACACAAATTGTACAAAACTCACAGCAGCTATTTACTGATAGCAATTTTGAAGTTTCATTAATTTTTGTATTTTTAATTATTACTATAATTTGAACTTCATTTACATATGCTTTCTTGTTTAGAAAAATTAATTTCATTAGATATGAATTTATTAATTCATTTAATAATGAAGCATTTCAAGAACAAATGAAAGCAATGCAAAATAATCCAGAAAATTTTGCAAACATCTTTGATTTATTCAATAAACAAAATAATGCATCTAATAATCCATTTGTAAATCCTCAAGGTATGAATCCAAATGGACAACCAAAATCAACTGCAACTCACCAATCAGAAAATTCAAAAGAAGCTGAAGCAAGAAAGAAAGTCGAAAACTTATCTATTGATGATTTATATAGTCTAGCTGAAAAATTAGAAATTTCTAGTTATAAAACAATGCCAACTAAAGAATTGATGGAGACCATAATAAAAATTTTGGCTTCAAATTAGCATATAATAAAAAATGCACCTGAGGGTGCATTTTTTATTACAAATAATACGATATTATTTTTTTTGTAATTCTTTTGATTTATTCAATCTGCGATTGAATTGATCTACTCTACCAGTTGCTCTAACTAATGAACGATCGCCAGTAAAGAATGGATGACAACTTGAACAAACATCAACTGAAAATTTTTCTACTGTTGTTCTAAATGAATATTGAGTATTACATGTAGAACAAGACAATTTTAGTTCTTGAGTTTTTGGGTGTATATCTTTTTTCATAATACCTTTCACATAAAAAGAATGCTTTTTATATTTTAAAATTAATTAGTTTTTAAATTTTAATATATTTTTTAAAAAAAACAAATTAATGTTTACTTTTTCTTTAGATTTGAAGCTTTTATAAAATTATAATTTACTATTTAGTTTTTCTAACTACATTTGAATTGTTTTTATTTTAGATAAAGTCTTATTAGTTTTTATGAATTTATAAACAATGATAACAAAAAATAAGATTTTATAACAACGTTATCAACACAGCTAGATTTTAAAAGATTTTTATGTTGTAAAGTGAATTATTTACATTATTATTGAATTAAGAAATTTATTTTTTATTTTTAAAATATTTAATTTTTTTAATGTTTTTTATAAAATAAATTACAAGTGAATATTGAAATTTTGGAAAAAACACAAACAAAAAACCTTCTTTTCTGAAGGTTTTTCAAATTATAGATATTAAAAATTTTCAGCTGCTTGTTTTATTTCTTCTTCAAATTGTTTTAAATACTCAGCAATGCTTAATTGATTGTTTGGAGCTACTTTTGTACCTGCTAAAACAATTGGTTTGTTATGAATATGCATACCTAAAAATGCAAATGTTTCTCTTAGTGAATTAGCTAAATTTCCTCAAGGATATCAATCTTTTGGAGCACCTTGTGCAAGTAAAAATTGAACATTTTTCACATTTGAAAGTAAACCTGAATATGAATCTGATGCTTTATCATACACAAAAGTTTTATTATTTACAGATATTGCATCAATAAAGTTTTTAGCTGGCGCTGAATAGTGGAAATTAGTCATTGAAGTAGAAAAGACAACTTTGTCTGCCCATTTAAGTAAGTCAATTCACTTATCTGAGTCTGCTTCTTGCCAGAATTTAAATTCTTTTAAATTTTCTCCAGTTAAAGGAGTAAGACCAACTTTTTCTTTATTTAAGTCAAAGAATTTAAAAGTATCATGTGGGTGTTTTTCTTTATAAAATTCAATAAATTTGTCATTAAGGGCTGAAGAATAAGAACCCTTTTTTTCATTTACAGATGCTTTAATAACTAAAATATTCATTATATTTCCTCCTTTATTTTAAAAAGTAAGTGCAGCTTTTTTAAGTTGATCTTCAACTGATTTTAGAGCTTGATCTTTTGATGCAAAATTTTTAGCTGAGAAAAGTGTAATTGTAGGTTGTACGTTTTTTGCCCCTAAAAATTTTCAAGTTCCTGCAATTGTATCTTGCATTTTGTTTAATATTTTTACTCTTTCAGAAAAACCTTGTGATGCTAGAATTTGGACATTTTGAATGTTGTCTAATAATCCAATTGCTTCACCTTTTTTAGAATATTTATATGAAAATGTTTTATCTGCTAAGCAAATTGTGTCAAAAAAGTTTTTTGCATTTGCTGAGTAGTGGATATTAATAACCGGAGCACTAAAGACAATTTTATCAACTGTTTTTAGTTCTTTAATGTATTTATCTGCTTCTACATCTTTTCAAAAAGTTGCAAAGTTTTCGGAGTTTAGTGAAATTTTTCCAATTTTTGTTTTATTGATATCTCATTCTATAACTTCAACATCAGGGTGATTTTCTTTATAAAATTCAATAAATTTATGTGACATTAATTTAGTAGTGGAGTTTTCAGTTAGTGCTGTTTCGATTAATAAAATTTTCATAATATTATTGTCTCCTTTTGTAGTGTATATTTTAAGTATGACACAAAAAAATTTTTATAAAAATATTTTGTAAAATTTATTATTTTTTGAAGCTAAATTAGCACAACATAGCTCATTGTTTACTTAAATCTGCTTTTAAAAATAGGCTAAATTTTATTTTGTTATATAATTTTAAAATAATTTATCAAGATAATGACAAATATAGATGGAGATGAATTATGAAAAAGATTTTTAAACACATTTGAAATTCATTGTCTAAAAATAAAGTTATTTTAATTGGTATTTCGATTTTAGTATTTCTAACAACAGGGATTTTTACCCTGCTTTTTACAATTAATAAATCATATCAATCTAAAATAAACGATTACAGACAAGTTTCAGGGATTCAAGATGCAACAGTTGATTTGGATCTTAACTTCTTCGGAAATGCAAAAGATAATGGTTTTGATACTGAAAAAGATGATGTTTACAAAGTATATAATTCACCAGCTACTGAAGTTAATAAATTTGTTATTGGACAAAGTTATGTAAAGTTAGCGGATTTAATAGGATCTAATAAAAAAGATTCTAATTTTTATATTTCCTCTGCAAGATTGTTGCAAGAATACAAATTGTTTCAAAATAATAAAGATTTTGCAACTAATTTTTTCTTTAACATAGATTCTGATAAAAAAACTTTCAGAGTTTCTAACTTAAAAACAGATAATGAATATTTTCTTAAATATACTCAAAACAACAATGATTTTCAACCTGTTAAAAAAACTTATAAAGTAACTGATCCAAATCATGTTTTTAAATTGGATCGTGATTATTTAATTAATGAAATAATTCTTTTTGATCAAAATTCTAATCCGAAGCAAAACATTATAAGTGTTTCTAATTTGTATTTGAATTTAATTACAAATGAAGCAAGTTTTGACGCAGCTAAAATTTTAGAATGAAAAAAACTTAATATTGCTTATGAAGTTCCGCAAAGCGAAGTATTAAAATTACTTTCATTAAAGAAAGAAAATGAACAAAAAATCCCTGATTTTGCTTCAAAATCAAACAAAAAAATATTAGATATTAATGATTTAGCTCAAGCTAAAACATATTCAACTTCAAATTATTCTGAACCTTATAAATATTATTCATATAACGACAAATTAAAAATAAATCACGATACTATTGTTCAATTAGATTCTTATAATAATGTAGAGTTGTCTTCTTATGATTATTTTATTTTTCCTAAAAGAGAAGACTTTAACTTAAAACCTGAATGATTTTACACAACTAAAATTGAAGTTAGTTATGTAAATCACAAATGAAAATTAAAAGATATTAATAAAAACAATTTCTCAGGAGCTTTTTTATCATATCTAGAAGATTTACAAAAACAACCACTTGAATTTAGTAAAATTGAAAATCTTAATTATTGAGAAAAAGTAACTACAACAACTGTAAATGGCAAAAAATTAGAATTTAAATCTAAATTAATTCCACAAGATTTAACAGTTTTAATCCAAAAAGGACAAGACAAACCAACTTCCATTGCAGAAATTGAACATTTAGGAAATGAAAATAACATCAGACTCTTAAGTGAACAAGAAATTTCTGAACTTTCAAATCCAAATGTAAGAGATTTAGCTTTTTTAAAAATTAAATCTAATGTTGAAATTTTTTCTAAACAATTTATTTTGAATTATCTTAAAACATACAAACAAAAAATAGAAAATCAAGAAAAAAATGTAGTAACAGGTATTGGTCAAAGAGAATACCTAACTACTAATTTTTCTACTACAGATCCTGTAACTAAAAAGCAAAAAAACCAAGTTGCACAATTCATTAACGCTGGTATTTCACCAAATTTTTTCTCAGAAAATCAAAGACAAGATGTAGGTAGATTATTCGAAGAATACAAAAATTTCACAGAACACAAAACTTCGAGATTGTATCTTCCAAAAGATAATTTATTAACTTCTACTTCAGTAATTGAGCCATTTTATGTAGCTTCAATTATTTCTACAATTTTTCAAGGTAATGCAGTAGATAAAAACTACATTGATGTAGATACAACTTTTGAAGATGTTAAATTCTTAAACAAAGATTTAGTAGATGGTGTTCATCCTCAAACTAAGATTGTAAGATTGCAAAAAGTCTTTAGTAATGAACAAACAAATAAAGAATATGGATCAATAAGTTTAGGTGGTAATACTTTTGGAGTTGTAACTAAATTAAACACAGAACATACTTGAGTTTTTGATCCAGATTTAACTTTTGATTCTTTGGTTAAATTTAGTAAATATCTTGAAGATAATAATTTAACATTAAAAGGAAAAATTGGTCCAAATGGTTGATTAAAAATTCATCCAAGGTTTTCCAACAGCTACAATGTTCCTCTAATTTTATACGCACCTTCTAGTGCTGTGATCAACGAATTACAAGCAACTAGAACTGCAAATATTTTATTTAATCAACTAAAAGATGTTTTTGCAACTTCAGAACTAATTGAAAAAAACTTTTTAATTAAATCTGATGTTGATGCCATTATTGACTCATTTATTAGTGCTTTTGAGCAAACAGGTTTATTCCAATTATTTTTAGGAACTAACTCAAATCCTGATTTATTTTCTAAATTTATAGTTTATTCTTTATCTAATGCAACAACTAATGTTAGACCAACAATAATTAATGATCTTTTAGGTTCAATGATTGATAAGTTTATTGATATATTAGAACATCAACCAGTTGATAAAAGAAGTGAATATGTTATTCAACAAATTTACAATCTACAACCAATTTTTAAAAATCTAGGATTGAACTCATTTTCTGAATTTCTTGACTCAGTGCAACCTAAACAACTAGAAACTTTAATATTAGATCCAATTGAAATTTTAAAAGGATTAAAAACAATAGTTTATTCTTTTGATTTTGATACTGCGTTTAGAGAAATGCGTAAATGATACGAAGAAAATTCCAACAAATTAGATTCTGATGGATTCTACAAAACTGTAGGAATTGCTAATATCATAAATCCAATTTTAAAATCAGTTGATACTGAATTTTTAAAAAAAGGTTTAAGCCAAATTGTTTCCCAAATTAATTTTGAAGCTATTTTTTCAACAGATACAGATATAGAAACAGAAACAGGTCTTTATAAAGGAATTTTAGTAAATAAAATAATTAAAAATTTTTCTCAAGAGCTTCAACCAGTTATTTTAAATATTTTTAAAAAATTAAACGGAGCTGGTCCTAATCAAGCACCATATTCAAATATTACTCAAGGATTGGTAGAATTTTTTAACTTTTTTGATTTAAAAGAATTTACTAAAAATTTAGAAAAAACTACTTATTCATTTAAAACTGATATAGATCTTTACTCAGCTGAGTCTAAAAAAATGGAAACTAAGCATTTTAAATCAGATTCATTAAAACTTTCTGATGTAATTGCTTCTTTTGTGCTCACACTTGCTAAAGATAAACAATCACAAAACCAACTAATTGAGATTTTAATAAAAGCATTTAATTTATCAGGTGCTACTACAATTACTTATGGGATTAATTCACCAGCAAATGATGATAAAAAATTAACCTTAGATGAAATACAATCACTTTCTGACATTGTTTCACTGAACCGTCCTGCGTATGTTAAAACTACTTCTAAAGTCTTAATTAATAAAATTGAACAAGTTTTAGATATTAATAAGTTGAACAATGCACTTTCAAAACATAATCTTAACAATAATGTTCAATTAGATGCTAACAATTTTACTTTATCTAATAAAGCATTTGATATAGATTCATTGTCTTTAACAACACCACTTAAAGATTTTTTAGTAAATTATTTTGATATTAAAAAACTTGATAATACAAATTTAATCAATGTTTATTTAAGACTAAAAAGCATTGCTAAAATTTATTCATTACTAGAAATTTCAGCATATACAAAAACTGATGATAACAAATTAGTTAATATTAATAATTCAAAACATCCATTGATTTCTTGAAACTTGTATCAAAAAAGTTTAACAGATCCAAATTTAAAATCAAAAATTAATCCTGAAGATGTTGGAGTTTATTTAAAATATCTTAACTCAATAGGAGATGTTGTTTACGATACAGCTTCATCAGTTGATAGTTATGAAAAATACACTAATAGCAAATTTAATGCCGAACAAAGTTCAAAATACCTTTTTGTTTCAACTATTTACAAACAAGCACTTGCAAGTTCGATTTTAACTCCATTTGAAAAAGATCCAGATTCTTTAGTCAAAGAAGGATTAAGTAATTTTGGCTTTTGAATTAGAATGATCACAGAAAATCCACAATTAAGTAATGAAGAACTAAAACAAGCTTTTAAAATCCTATATGATCTTGCTTTGGATAAAAACAGCTTTCTTTATAAAGATTCTTCAATTGCTTCATTTGATTTAGACGCTAATGTTGAAAATGTATCAACAAGAGGTTTAATAATAGGGCAAATGAGTCAACTCTGAAAAGGAATTTTACAACCATTTAATGTTAGTTTTGAACTTTTCAAAGAAGATAAAGATAAATTTGCTTCTGAAGGTCTTAGAAAGCTTTTTGCTTCAAATCTGTTCAAAAAAGAAGACAAATTCCACAACTCACTAGCAAAATGAATTATTAATAATAAATTTGCCTTTGTGGAAAACCTTGCACTTATTGGTTATTCAAAATCTGAATCATTATTATTAAAAGCACATTATAAAAATGTTGATTATGTTGTAAATGATATATTGCTTAAAAACAATGATTTAAATTACTTTGACAAACAAGTTTTAAACAAACTTTATCACCAAGCAACTACAAGCAATCTTAGTCAATATCTAAGAGGTCTTAATTTAGGTCTTTTAGTTATTAATCCATATTTTAGATCTAGATTTCCGCAAGCTTCTTTATGATTTGCAACTAATACAAAACAAGTTTATGAACAAATTAATTCAGAAGGAACAAAAGCTAATTCAAACCTAGCTTGAGTACTAAGAAACTCTTTACCAAAATACTACTTTTTTAAAGATAAATATCCAAATGACTACATTTCTAAAGTAAGTCAAATGTTTTCACCTACAAATACATTTGTAGGTGATAATCAAAAACCATTGGTGGATTTTAATTCTTCACAAGTAAAAGGTGTTTCTTTAGATTATTCATATATTAATTGAGTGTCCAACAAAGTTTTAATCAGCGCGGATCAAAAACCAGTTGAATTTTTTGAACTTAATTTTAAAAACTTTTTCGATAGATTAGTTAGCAATCTTTTTGTAATTAGAGATTTTGTTAACTTAGTTGTAGCTTATGATAATCGTTCTTTTGTTGCTAAAGTAAATCAGTCATATCTTGATGCAAATCACAAAGCAATTTATGACAAAGCGCTTCCTACTTCAACAGCAAAAATACAAGAATTAATAAAAACATTGGATCAAAAATACATTCTTGATATCAATGGATTGCAATTTATTATTGTAGGAACTGATTCAACTGGTGATTATCTTTATCCTTTATTAGATGAAAATAATCTTCAAATTGATGCACAAAATCAAGCGCTTGTTTTTGTTAATAAATACGGTTTTGATAAAGTAAGAGAATCCAATCGCTCTAGTGTAGTTAAAAAATCATTATTAGTCAAACTAGATCCACAAACTAATATGGAGCAATTCAAAGCAGATACAAATAAATTTTTATCACAAAACTTTTCACAAACTGATATTAAAAAAACTTATTCTATTAACGATTTTGACTTCTTAAATCCAGAAAGATCTCTAAGATTGTCAACGGCTTTAGGTTTTGTTAATAATTTATCTAATATTAACTTATATTTAACCTTTTTCTTATCTGTTTTAGTTTTATTTGCTGTTGTTTTCATTGTTAAAAAATATGTAAATAATAACCACAAAGTTTTAGGAATTTTAAGAGCACAGGGTTATTCATTGTTCGAAATTGCTACTTCATTTACTTCAATTTCTATAGCAACTTCGATTATTGGTGGCTTGTTTGGTTATGTTCTTGGTATTGCGTTACGAAAACCAATGCTTAATCTTTTACAGCAATTTTGAGAATTTAATACTGATTTTACTTTCTTTGAACCTATTTCGTTTGTTATTTCGTTATTTATTCCTTTTGTTTTATTAACAATTACAATTTATATTTCAGTTGTTTGAATACTAAGGCGTAAACCAAATCAATTATTATCCGGTATTACAGAACTTAATACTTCCAAATTTGCAATTTTCTTATCTAGAAAACTCAGAAACAAAAATATTACAACTAAATTTTCTTTTTCATTAATTATTAACTCATTTTGAAAACTCTTTTCACTAATGATTTCAGTTGTTTTAGTTTCTTTTGTGTTGATTTTTGCTTTGTCATCAAGAAATATTTTCCAAAATTCAGTTCAAAACACTTGAAAAAATAGATTTTATAACTTTAGAATCAATTTATTTACTCCATCAAAAGAAGGTGGGCCAATTGTTCCTTATGAATTAGCTCATTTAGATAATCAACTATATGTGCCTGAAGGATTTGAAGGAGAAGTTGATCTAGAAGATACCAAATACTTCCAACCAGGACATGCGCTGATCAAAGGTTCACACAAAGCAAATGGAGAAACTATTCCATACGCTCCACAAGTTCTAACTCGTTCTTCATTAAATATAAAAAGTAGTTCACAAAATAATGGAACCATTTTTGATATCGTTGTTAATAACCTTCCAGAATCTTTAAAAAACAATATTCTCACTATTTCAGGTAAAGCCTTTACTTCGCTTGAAAAAACCCAGGATTTAAAAACTGAAATCCGAAATGGTGCAGAATTTACCTACAAAGGAAAAGCTCCAAATTACGAACCTTACTTTAAATACATTGAAGACAAAGACAATCCTAAAGCATCGCGTTTTTGATATTTTGTTTACAATCCACAAGAACAAGCATATGACTCAGAAGAAGTTACACTAAAAAGTAAATCACGTGATGAATATCGTAAGTTTTTAATTGAAGGATATAAAAAAATTGATCGTGATTTTAGTATTTCATTTGGTGGAATTTTATTTAACCCACAAAAAGATGAATTATTCTCTTACATAGATACTGAATTTAAATCTGAATCAGGGTTAAAAATTTACGGTTATGATAAAGATTCTAAATTTGTCAAAATCGAAAACAACAAAGGCGAAAATGTTTTAAATATACTTGAAAACTACGAAAAACAATCAACAAATTCCAATGTTTATCCTTTAGCTGCAAACTGAGTATTTTTACAAAAACACCATCTAAAAGTAGGTTCTGAAATTGAATTACCAATTTTTAACACAATTACTCGTTATCAAGATAAATTCAATAACAAACCAACAAAAACAGCTAAATTCAAAATTGTTGCTATTTCTAATACTTTTATTAACTCAGAATTAATTTCAACTCGTGATGTTGTTAATAAATTAACACAAATGGATGAGTTTAATCCAATACTTAAAAACTTTGGTTTTAAAGCCTTTAATGGATTAATGTCAACAAACAAACAACCAGAGCAAATTACTTCTTCTATTGGTCTTTATTCTCCTTCTGGTTACTGAGCAGGAACAGATTCAATTGATGTAAATGGAATTTCGAACGAAATAGCAGCTAGATTCTTTAGAGAAATTTTTGCTTATTCAGATAATGCAAGTGATACAACTACTAAACAAGGTCTTTTACAAAAACAAGGATTTACAAAAGATGATCTTTATCGTTTAATTTACCAAAATCAAGATTCTAAAGATGCTCTAAAAGAAAAAATTAGTTTAAACTTTAAACAATTAGAAGATGAAGAATATTTTGATAAATACAATATAGTAATAAGAAATGGATTAAAAAACTTTAATAGTTTATTCAGTGATAACTTATATCAAATTGAAACCCAAGCAATTTCAGCAAAAGATATTGAAACTAACTTCATTAATAACTTTGCTTCATTATTTAGCTCAGCCACTTCAATGATTGTAGTAATTTTCTTAATCGTATCGGTAATTATTTTAGTAGTTATGGCTTCAACGATTATTGCTGAAAACGAAAAAAACATAGCTATTTTATCTGTTTTAGGTTATTCAACATTGCAAAAAGTAAAACTGTTTTTCACAGTATATATACCAATTGTCTTGATCGGATTTTTAGTTTCAATCCCACTTGTTTATGCCTTTATTAGTTTATTTAACAACTACATTATTTCTACTAGCTCCATTGTATTAGCAATTAGTTTTTCAGCGTTGAATCTCTTTATTACCTTAGCAATTATCTTAGTTGTTTTTGCAATCACACTCACTTTTGCTTGATGATTACTCAATCGTAAAAAATCAGTTTATATTCTAAAAGAAGAATAAACTACTTATTTATCTTGTAGCTACAAACATCAAAGCAAAAAAATAAAACCAAGGTAAAAACGAAAACAAAGAAATAACTTATAAAACAAGCACTTTAGTACCAAAGGATAATATGAAAAAGAATAAATTTACATCATTAATAACTAATTTTTTTAAAAACTTCACAAGAAGTAACAAATCTGAAAAAGTAAATGAAATTATTGCTAAGAATCTAAATTCTGATTTTCAACTTTCTAAAAAACAATTAAAATTAGTTCGATGAGCAAATAATCACCCTCTTCCTAAATCCAGCAAAAAAATTAGTAAAAATACAGCTGATAATATCATTGAATTTTTTAAAGTTTCAAAATATTATTTATTTGGTTCTGTAGTTGCTGAAGTTTTTAAAGATATAAGTTTTAGTATCAAGAGAGGTGAATTTGCAATTTTGTATGGAAAATCAGGTTCAGGTAAATCCACAATACTAAATTTAATGTCAGGACTAGATCGAGCATCTGGAGGTGATATTGTTGTTGCAAATGAAAATTTATCTTATTTAACAAATGCCCAATTAACTGAATTTAGAAGAGATAATATTTCCTTTATTTTCCAAAACTATAATTTACTTCAAAGTATAAACGGATACGATAATGTCCAAGTTGGTTCGCATTTACAAAAAGACAAAGACAAAAAAATAGACATTGCCCAATTATTTAAAGAATTTGAAGTAGATGAAATAAAATTTAAATATCCATCACAAATGTCAGGTGGGCAACAACAAAGAATTTCCATTTTAAGAGCATTAGCTAAAAACGGAGAAATCATTTTTGCTGATGAACCAACAGGTGCTTTAGATGAAAAAAATACTGCAATTGTTTTAAAAGTTTTAAAATATATTAATGAAAAATATAAAACCACAATCGTTATGGTCTCACATGATATATCAATGATTCCACTAGCTGATAGAATTATTAAACTAGAAAATAAACAAGCTAATATTATCGAACAAAAAGGTGTAAGTTTCGAAGAATTTTTAAAATTAAAAGATAATCCAGAAAATAAAGCATAAAAGACTAATTTTGTTCAAAAATGAAGTAAAATTACTTAACTTTCAAAAAATAAAATTACAAAATAAAGGATCAATTATGGAAAAAAGTATGTTAAACTCGTTAAATTCAATCAAAGAAAAATACGAGCATTTATCTAATCAATTATTAGATCCAGAAATAGTTTCTAATATTAAAGAATATACAAAAATCAACAAAGAATTAGCTTCGATTGAAAATATTGTTCTTGCATTTAAAAACTATTTAAAACAAGTTTCCATAATTGAAGATTCTAAAAAATTACTCCAAGAAAAAGATGTAGAAATTCATAATTTAGCCAAAGAAGAAATCACTTTAGCTACAAAAAAAATCGAAGAAATTGAAAAAGAATTAGTTGTATTACTACTTCCTAAAGACGAAAATGACGATAAAAATGTTATTGTCGAAATTCGTGGAGCTGCAGGTGGTGATGAAGCAAATATCTTTGTCGGTGATCTTTATAAAATGTATTTAAAATGAGCAGAATCTAAAAAATGATCTGTTAAAGTTTTAAATTCCTCACTAGCTTCTGCTGGTGGATTTACTCAAATTGTTTTTTTAGTAAGCGGTGATAAAGTTTATTCAAAACTAAAATTCGAATCCGGCGTTCACCGGGTACAAAGAATTCCTGAAACCGAAACTCAAGGAAGAGTGCATACTTCTACAACAACAGTTACAATAATGCCCGAAGTAGATGATGATATTCAAGTGGATATCAAAGCTCAAGATCTAAGAATTGATACTTATCGTTCTTCAGGAGCAGGTGGCCAATCAGTTAATACAACTGATTCAGCTGTAAGAATTACTCATATTCCTACTGGTCTTGTTTCTACTTCACAAGATGGTCGTTCACAAATCGCAAATAAAGAACTAGCTTTAAAGATTTTAAAATCTAAAATTTATAATCTAGAAGTCGAAAAAAAACAAGCAATTGAAGGTCAATTTAGAAAACTAGCAGGATCAGGAGCTCGTTCAGAAAAAATTAGAACTTATAATTATCCTCAAGATCGTGTAACTGATCATCGAATCAGCTTTTCAACTTCACTTAAAAATGTAATTGTAGGAAATTTAGATCCAATTATTGATGCTTTATTAGCTGAAGATAAAGCAGAAAGAATAGCAACTAGCTATGAACAAAAACAATAGTTATTTTACTAATAGAAAATCAGCTTTATTAAAAGAAAAACAAAGAAATAATTTAGAACTAATTATCAACCAAAAAGAAGCAAAATTACTAAAAACTAACATTCCAATTCAAAAAATCATTGGATTTGTTTGTATGCAAAATTTGCAACTTAAAATCAATAAAAAAGTTTTAATTCCTCGTTATGAAACTGAGGAATTAATTTTACAAGCATATAAGTACATAAATGGACAATCCACAGTTTTAGATCTTGGATGTGGATCTGGTTTTATTGGTCTTGCTATTGCTAAAAACACCAAAGCAAAACAAGTAGTTTTATCCGACATTGATTCACAAGCAATTTTACAAAGTAAAATTAATGCCAAATTAAACAAATTAAAAGTTAAAATTATTCAATCTGACTTATTTGATAATTTAAAAAAATACAAATTCGATGTAATTATTTGTAACCCACCATATTTGGATTTTGAAAAATCTAAATTAGATTCTTCTGTTTTAGATTATGAACCATGAAATGCTTTATTTGCAAAGCAAAAAGGTAATTATTTTTATCAAAAAATATTAAAACAATACAAAAGTTTTTTAAAACCCAAAGGTGTTATATTATTTGAAATTGATCAAACAAATTTAGAGTTTTTTAATAAATATTATCCAGAATTTAAGCTAATTTATGATATAAATAATAAAGTCAGAATAGCTGTTTATGAAAGTGAGTAAAATGTCAAAAGTAATAGATTTAACTAATAGAAAAATTCGTACAAGATATGCACCTAGTCCAACTGGATATTTACACATAGGTGGAGCAAGAACTGCGTTATTTAATTATTTATTTGCCAAACATTTTTTAGGTGATTTCGTATTAAGAATTGAAGATACAGATGTTGCAAGAAATGTAGTAGGTGGAGAAAAATCTCAATTAGATAATTTATTGTGGTTGGGCATTATTCCAGATGAATACCCAACTAAAGAAAATTCAAAATATGGTTTTTATCGTCAATCACAAAAATTAAAAAGATATTGAGATTTAGCACATCAACTAATAGCACAAAAAAAAGCTTATTTAGCATTTGATTCACCAGAAGAAATTCAACTACAAAAACAAGAACAAGAAAAAAAAGGAATTTTTAGTTTCAGATACGATAGAAACTGGTTAAAAATTTCACAACAAGAAAAGCTAAAGCGCTTTAAAAACAAGCAATTTTCTGTTCGTTTAGCTTTAGAAAAAAATAAAGAATATGCTTGAAATGATATAGTAAGAGGTCCTATTAAAGTCAATTCTAATGACATTGGTGATTGAGTTATTATAAAATCTGATGGGTATCCAACGTATAATTTTGCAGTGGTTGTAGACGATCATGATATGGAAATTACTCATGTATTAAGAGGTGAAGAACATATTTCTAATACTCCAAAGCAATTAGCTGTTTATGATGCTTTTAATTGAAATCATCCACATTTTGGTCATCTTACAATAATTACAGATCAAAATGGTAAAAAGCTATCAAAAAGAGATAAAAGTTTATTTCAATTCATTGAAGATTACAAAAATGAAGGTTATTTACCACAAGCTATTTTTAATTTTTTAGCTTTATTGGGTTGAACTTCACAAGATGCTAAAGAATTAATGAAAAAAGAAGAACTTATTTCAGCTTTTTTAGCTGAAAGACTCTCAAAATCACCTTCTAAATTTGATACAAAAAAACTAGAGTGATTCTCAAAACAATATTTTAAAGAACTAACTAATGAACAAATTAAAGAAAATATAGATATTAAACTTGAAAATATTTCAGCAGATTGATTGGATTTTGCTATTGATACTTACAAAGCAAGTTGTACAACTTATAAAGATTTAGAAAAAGAAATTAACTCATTTGCTCAAATATTGCAAACTTGTCACAATGAAAAAGACCAACAACTTTACGAACAAATTGATGATAGTTTACTCAAAACATTTACTTCATTTATCGATTGGGATAATTTTACTGTTGCAATGTTAGAACAAGCAATTGAATCAACAAAACAAGCTAGCAATTTAAGTGGTAAAAAGCTTCTTTTACCAATTAGAATAGCTACAACTCTTCGTTCTTCTGGACCTGAATTAGCTAAAGTTATTTGATTACTAGGTAAAGAACTAATTTCAAAAAGGCTTGTAAAATGAGAGTAAAATTTTCTTCTTTAATTAAAAGTCCACAAAGTGAAGATCAAAAAATAGCTTTTGAATCTAAACTTGAAAAAGAAGAAGAAATTAGCATCGATACACAAGAACCATTTACTAGTTATACATTTACAAATCCAGAAAACAAAGGTGTATTAAGAATAGAAATCTACAATAATAAAGCACTACTCATTACTGAATTTTCTACAATTGTTCTTGATAAAGAACAAAAACACACTATTGAATATAATACAACTTATGGTCAAATGTTTTTAGAATCATCACTTCAATTGCTTTCAAAAACAGAAAATGAAGTTAATATTCATTATAGTTTATATACTTTAAAAGGTGAATTAGTTGGACAATATTTTGTTGTTTTGGAGATAGAAAACTAAAATGATACATATAGTTTTATACCAACCTGAAATTAGTCCAAATACAGGAAATATTATCAGAAGCTGTTTTGCTACTAATGCAAAATTACATATTATTAAACCCATTGCTTTTGAATTAGAACCAAGATATTTAAAACGGCCAGCAGCTGGAAAGTTATTATCAGATATTGAACACGAAATTCATAGCAATTATGATGAATTTGTTAAAAAATACGGTGATAAAAAAATTTTTTACATCACAAGATATGCAACACAAACTTATTCTGATGTTGATTTTAAACAGATTAGAGATAATAATGAAGATATTTTTTTAATGTTTGGAACCGAATCAACAGGGATACCGAAATCCATTTTATCCAAAAATTTAAACACATGTCTTAGAATTCCGATGCAAGAAAAATCTAGATCACTTAATTTAGCTAATTCAGTTGTTATTGTCATTTACGAAGTATTAAGACAATTAAATTTTGAATCATTATCATTGTATGAAGTTCAAAAAGGAAAATACTTTTTAAATGAAGCAAATTAGTTCATTACAAAATCCAGAAATTAAATTTTTAATTAAGTTAAAATTAAAAAAATATCAACAAATTTACAACGCTTTTTTAGTTGAAAATATTAAAGATTTAGAACTAGCATTAGAATATAAAAAAGTTATAAAAATTTACACAACAAATGCTAATTTACAAATAAAATCCTTTAAAAATGAACAAATAATTCTCATTTCTCATTCAATTATGAAAAAAATTACTTCATATGAATCAGCTTCAGAAGTAGTTGCTTTGTGTAACAAATTAGATGTTGTAAAACTTGAAAACTTTTTGCAACATAAACGAATTGTCATTTTAGAAAATATCCAAGATCCAGGGAATTTGGGAACTATCATTCGTAATTGTTCAGCATTTGATTTTGCTTTAATTTATTCAGGCGTGGATTTTTATAACTCAAAGGTTATTAGTGCTTCAAAAGGTGCAATTTTTAAAACTCCAATTTTAAAAGTTGAAAATTTATCACAAATTTTAGATAAATTGCATCAAAATAATTTTGTTTCCATAGGAACATTTTTATCAAAAAAAGCTGCAAAAATAAAGGATTTTGTAATTGAAAATGAACAAAAATATGCCATTATTTTTGGTAATGAATCCAGTGGAATTTCAGCTGCATTAGAAAAAATAATTCAGAAACAAATTTATATTCCAATCGCATTTGAATCTTTAAATATCGCAAATGCCACTGCTATTTTACTCTATGAATTTTCAACTCAAAATTATGAAAAAAGGAAATAAAAAAATGGCAGAGGTGACAGGAGTCGAACCCGCAACACACGGGGTTGAAGCCCGTTGTTCTACCATTGAACTACACCTCTAAGGCCAAATAGTATTATACTTGATTTTTAAAAACTAAAAAGTTTTTCTTTATCAATTATAATTTTACAAAGAAAGAAAATATGAAAGTTAATTTATTTTGGAAAGTATTTTGATTCATTTTAAAAATATCTTTTATTAGTTTTGGTGGCGGTAATGCAATTATGCCAATTGCTAAAAGATATTCTGTTGAAAAATACAACTGACTCACTTCTGCAGAATTTGATGAAGTTGTTATTATGACGAATTTATTACCAGGACCTAGTGTTATACAAATGTTTTCGTTTGTAAGTATTAAAATGTTAGGTAAATTTAAAGGCATTTTAGCTACTACTCTTGCTTTATTTCCTCATATGCTATTTGCTTTGATATTAATTTATGCTTCAACTTACTTACCACCAAAATATTTACTAGTTATAAATATAGGAATAATGCCTGCTATTATTGGAATACTAATAGCATTTGGAGTTAACTACATAAAAACAAGTAAAAAAGAGTTGTCACTAGCTTTGGTAATTTTAATTTTTGCCTTTACTTTTTTATTTTGTATTTTTGTTCCTGCACCATTTAATTTGCCTGTTATTTCATTAGTAATTATTTTTATAATTTACATACTATTTGAGTTTGTTTATAAAAAAATAAGAAAGAAAAAAAATGATTTTAGTAATAATAACTAGTATTTTTTTACTGATAGTTATTTGCTTAATAGTTTTTGGAGGAGGGCAAGTTTTTATGCCTGTTTTCAACTGATTTTGACTATTTTTAGCAAATCAGTTTGGAACTCGAATAGATGAAAACAGAATACAAGAGATTTTTTCTATCACAAATTCTACACCAGGTGTTGTTTCATTAAAATTTGCAGCAGTTACTGGTTTAGTTGTAGCTAATAATGAGTGGTGAGGAATATTTTTATCTATATTTTTCTACTTTGTTTTTAGTTTACCAGCAATTTTGTTAGTTATTTTAGGTTTAAAAGTTTTAAAAAAGCATAAAAATAATCCTAGGTTTAAGAAATTATTTTCCTTATTTAAACCTGCGATCGCGGCTATTATGATTAGCTTAGCAATTCAATTATTCATTAGCATTTATTTTATTCAAATTTATTTTAATAAATCAATGGGACAATATGTTGGATATAGCGATATTACTTCATTAAAAAACACTTTTTTTACAAATTGAAGATATTATGTCTTACTAGTTTTTGTTCCAGTTTATACACTAGCTTCATTTGTAATGTATCGTAAAAAAGTACCTATTTTCTTTATTTTCTTAACAGGACTTGTTTGTGCATTTATAGTTTTTGAGCCTTGATTAACATAAAAAAGCAAACAAACTATAGAAAAAGTTTTTATTTTGTTCAATTTAAGAATTTAAAAGGAATTTTAATATAATAAAGATATGACAAGGAAGTTTTACAATAAAAAAGAATACTTTGTGGATTTAGAAAAAAAAGAAGTTATTCTTGAAAAAGAATTTCATAGAAAATTACTAAACAAAGAATTTGCTTTTAATACAGGATTTAAAAAAATAGGTGGTTCATCTATCGGAGAAGTTTTAGAAGTTGATGATTATTCTTCAGCCTTTAAAGCTTTTATTAGGCTAGCAAAATTAGATATGCCTATTTTAGATACTAAATACATTGATGCTGGGGTAGCTATTGAGCCTTTAGTAGTAGCTGCGATTGAGAAAAAATTAAAAGTAAAAGTCGAAGTGTTTCCTCCGCAAAAGTATAACTATGATTATTTTAAAGAAGATCCGATAATTGGGGGTATTCCTGATGGATTTATTCAAGAAAAACAACTTATAATCGAAATTAAGACAACAGGTGAAAAAAACTTTGAAAAATGAGGTAAAAACGGTGAAAATTTACCTCCAAAATACTTAAAACAAGCTCAGTTGTACGCTTACTTAAAAAAGGTAGATAGATTTGCTATTGTAGCAACATTTTTAAAAGAACAAGATTATATAGATCCTAAAAACTTTCCTATTGAAAAAAGAAAAATACAAACATATGCTTTTAATGTAAATAAAGAAGAAGTTGAAGATGATATAGTGCAAATTAAAGCTTGATATTTAGAACATACAACTTCTGGTGTTTCTCCGAAATTTAATTCTATAAAAGATGCTGAAATTTTAGAATATTTACTCTGTGAAAATGAAAAACAATGAATGAATTTGCTTGAAAAATGAAGAAAAGAAGGAAAAGTTAAAGTAGAAATTGATTAAATAAAAACCAGTTTTAACTGGTTTTTATTTAATCTTTTTTCCTACTTAATTTATCTGATCAATCTTCAAGTTCTCCTTGAAAATTTTTGTATAAGGCTATGCAACCTGTTGGAACATTTTCTTTATTTAATTCTTTTAAATATTGTTTATATTTGCCACAATCTCATATGCTTCGTATTTCTTCGTTTTTACCTAAATTAAAAATTTCATCTTTGGGTTTATTAAGTAATTCTCTGATTCAAAAATATTGAGAAAAACCAATAATTTCACATCAATTTTTAAAATTATATTCATTTTGTTTAATAACTTCTTGTTCTAAAAAATTTTCTAATGAAATTTCATTTGGTTGTGAGGTAAGAAAATCAGTTACTTTATCTATGTTGTGCTCTGCTCATTCTCTTTGGTCATCATCTTTAATTTCAAAAATTATTTTTTTAATTTCTTTTTCTAGTTCGTATGTATTATCTTGCTTTATTAATCTTTTAATTTTTTCTGTTGAATAAGTAAATTGATGAATATTATCCTTATTGATAATATCTTTACCAAAAGAAGAAATATAATCATTAATTAATCTTTCTTCTCCCATAATTGGAGACTCAAATTTATCAGCTTTTATTGATTTAAATCTTCTTTTTGCTTCTCTAACTAAAACTTCAAGTGCCTTTCTTTCTTTTTCTGTAATCTGCACATTTTCATTTACAAAATCTTGTTCTTCTTTGGTATCAACTAAATTTCTTAGTTGTAATCTGAAATAGTAAATTTTTATTCAGTATAGTAAAAACTGTTCTATTTGACTTTTAATAAGAATCTTATTATCTTGTTCTTCTTCACTTGGAATGCTTTCAAAACAAGGAATATCTCATAAATAAAACAATTTTTTGATTGCGTTAAAGTTCTCGTTTATTTGTTCTACCACTCAAAATATTTTATCTTTATCAAAATCTACAATGGAAACATCTGCATATTTAATGTTTCCATAAATATCAAGAGCATGAATTAAGTTTTTGTACATTTTAAATGGATTATTAAAGAACACAACATTACCATGAGGCTTTATATTGTTTAAAAATACTCTATTAGTTCTTGAAATCGCTTGAATCAAGTGCTCTTCTTCTAAATTTTTGTCAAAGAAAATTGTATTTATATATTTAGAATCAAAACCAGTAAGTAATTGATTCACCACAATCACTAAATCTAAATGGTCTTTACCATCGTTATTAAAATTTGTGCCGTTATCGTTAGAAGAAACTTGATAAGTATCCTTTTTAGCTAATCTTATAGTAAGATCTTTTTTGTAATTTCTAAAAGTTTCTATTGTTCAATTAGTATCAAAAAGATCATTATAGTTTTTTAATATTTCCTCAACTCCATTTTTTTTAAATTCTATTTCTTCGGCATCACCAGTGTACGATTCGTTAGGATCAAATAATGCGCTTACTTTAATTTTCTTATAGAAAGGACCATCTTCTTGACTTAAATATGACTGAAAAATTTTAAAATATGCAATTGCATCTTCAATTCTATTTGTTGCTAAGATAGCGCTAAATACATTTTCTTTAGCTATAAAACTATTTCAAGTTTTTAAAATATCTTTTACTACTAAATGTTTTCAAAGTCATTGTTCATCTTTATTTAGATAATTTGGCTCTAAAAACTTTTCAAATAACTTTTCATTTTTATCAATATCATCGTTATTTTTGTTTTCGAAGTGTAAAATGCTAAAGTAATCTTCGGAAAATTCTTTATCTGACTCTAATATCTGCTTTACTTTTTCTATTTTTGATATTTTTTTATGCTCATTAGCTTCATTTGGATTTCAAAAATCTTTTACAAAATCATAATTTAATTCACTTAAAATATCTTGCTCATATGCATATTTTCAAAAATTATAATCATTGAAAAAGACATACTTAAAACTATAACCCAGAACGTTATTATCAATAATCGCATTTTTCATAGTATAAGTGTGAAGAATTTTTCCGAAGATAATTTGTGAATGTAATTCACCTTTTTTATTAATTTCAAAAATAGGAGTTCCAGTAAATCCCATTCATACTGAATTGTAAAATGTTTTTTTAATATTTGCAGCAGTTTCACCAAAAACACTTCTATGTGATTCATCTAGTATAAAAACTATTCTTTTTGAATTAATTTTTTCTACTTCACTTGGAGAAAGTTCTTTAGCAATATTGTTTATTTTTTGATGAGAACTAATGTGTAATTTTTTACCACTATTTAAAAGAAAATCCTTTAAAGAAGAAGTGTATTTAGAATTAGTTACTTCTTCACTCCAATTTTTTGCAAAGTCGCTATAATTTTGAAATGTCTGATCAGTTAAAGCAATTCTATCAGCTAAAAAGACTACTTTATCTGCATAATTTTTGTCAATTAAAACTTGGGCAGTCTTAAAACTAGTTAAAGTTTTTCCTGAACCGGTTGCATGTCAAATTAATCCACATTTTTTAATAAAGTCTGTTTTATTATTTCAAATAGTATTATTATTCTTTTCGAATTCTCTAGTAATAGCTTCAATAGCTCAGTATTGATATGGTCTTAAAATTTTTATATCCTTATCATCAGAAGCTGAGTATATACCAACCAAATTATGAGATGTTGGAATATTTAAAAAACTTTGAACAATGTCTTTTCAATAAGTTATTTTTTCGTTTTTTTCGTCAGTCCACTTAAAAATAAAGTCTTTATTTACAATATCATCTGCATTATTTTTATTAGATGTATAAAACATTTCATTTTCATCCATTGCTACAAACATTTGAATAAGTGAAAAAATCCCTTGTTTATACACGCCAGCTTTATGATATGACCTTATCTGACCTAATGCATCTATTGCGTAATTATTTTTGCCTTTTAATTCTATTTGTATTACAGGAATTCCGTTAATCAAAAGAACAATATCAAAACGCTTATTTGCTCTTTTGTCTACAACTTGTTGTGCAATTTGATAAATAGTTTTACCTTGATTTACATCAGTTTTTGAAAATATATTCAAATATTTTGTTTTACCATAATCTGGATTAGTCTCTGGTGTTCCAGCATCTCTTGTAATACTTACTTCACCGTTTATGATAAATTGATTTTTTAAACCAACTGTATTTCTTTTATTGACTTTATCTAATATTTGTTCCATTTCTGAATCAGATAGTGGAATCGATTTTAATTCTCCTCTATTTCTAAAATAAATTATTTCTTTTCAATTTTCAATCAAACTTTGTTCATCTTTTCTCTTTAAAACATTATCAGAATATTTTTTTAAAACATCATTTAATTCCGAATTATTAAACGGATCAGAAATTTGTTTTAAAGTAATGTCTCTGTTTTCTCAACCATAATGTTTTAATAAAGAAATTAATTTTTCTTCAAATTTAGCTTCATTTTCTTCTGGTTTATATAACATAATTTCTCTTTTATAAATTTTTATTTCAAAATTTTTATAAGTTTATTTATAGCTATAGAATCTGATTCATTAGCATCAAGTTCTGATAATAAAGTAGCTAAATTTGCTTCATTTTCTTTTATTTCACTGTTTATATTTTCTAAAACATCTTCATATTTTTTGTGTAAATTTTCAAATCTAAAAACAAAATCTAAGATTATTTTTTTAGATTTAGATTTTAGATTGTTTATTATAAGATTGGTTCAGTTTGAAATTAAAATTTCTATAATTTCTTCATTTGTTAATGTTTGAAAAGTATTATAAGTTTGTGAAATTAGTTCTTTATTTAAATCTTTTATTAAATTATTAATATTGTTTTTATTATTTTCTAATTCATCTATTTGTAAGATTAGTGACTCGAGAGAATTATCTTCAATTTGTTGAGTTTTTAGATTTTTGGCTTCTTTTTTTATTTTTTTAGTACTAATTTTTCAAACGTCATCTTTTTCTTTAAAATCAAAGTACATATCTGTTTTATCTTCATCACTTATGGTCTCAATAATTGAATTAATTTCTTCTGAAATTTGATTAACTTGTTCTTCATATTCTTGTCTTTGTTTTAATTTATCAACAAAAAATACTGAACTTATCATATCAGGATGGATAATTTCGTGATCTCAAGATTCTATTTCTTTAACAATTACTGCTTCTTTTAATTTTGTTTTTTTAGAAATTACTCTTTCTTTTTCTATTATTTGTGCTGTTGATTTAATGAAATCTAAAATTTCTTCATCTGTTTTGTCCAAAAATTTATTAAATTCAAAATACTCTAAATAATCGTTAATAACAAGTGATGAATTCATTAAAATTTGAAAAATGTCATATTTATCTAAGAAGCTAATTTCTTCTAATTGATTAAAAACAAAATTAATTATTAGTTTTTCTAATTCAATTTTATTTAGTGTTTTTAATGCATCTCAATTACTAAAATTTGTTTTAAATAGATTATATATTCTTTTTCCTAATGCGTCGTAAGAATTTAAATAACTTTGAACTGAAGAAGAATTAAATATTGTTTCTTGAATATTTTCTGGATCTTTAAATAGATAATAACCTTGTTTTTCTGTAGGTTTTAGTAATTGATTTTTGATATCTAAGAACTTTGTAAAAAATTCATTAAATTCATCTAACTCTGTTTCTGATATATTTCCGTAAATAGTAGAATATAAATCAAATTTTTCTTCTTTTTTGAAATTATCTAAGTATCTAGAAATATTTAAGTTATAGTCATTTTCTCTTATTTCGCTTACATCTACTAATCTTGAAAAATCTTTTAGTTCTATTTTGTTATTTACAGTATCAGCGATTTTTTTAATATGTGAAATTTCTAATTTGTTTTTCTTTCCTTCTTTTACAAACAATTTTGAAGCGTCTACAAATAATATTTGATTTTTTTCGTCATTAGTTTTTCTTTTTAAAATAACAATTATTGTTGAAATTGATGTACCATAAAAAATATCTGATGGTAAACCAATAATAGAATCAATCTCTGCATTTTCAATTAATCTTTCTCTTATTATTTTTTCGTTTCCACCTCTAAATAAAACCCCGTGTGGTAAAACTATAGCAACAATTCCATCTGGACTAATATGGTATAAATCATGTAGTAAAAAAGCAAAGTCAGCCTTAGCTTTAGGTGCTACTGCATAGCTTCTAAATCTTTTATCAGATTCAGCATTTTCTGTATCTCATTTTAATGAATAAGGAGGATTAGAAACAACAGAATCTACTCTTAAAGGTTCTGTTGAATTTATTTTGTCAATAGGTCAATCTTGTTTTAAAGTATCAGCATTTCTTGCATGAATTTCAGAAACATTAACTCCGTGCAAAATTAAATTCATTTTTGTTAATTTGTATGTAGATTCATTAATTTCTTGTGCATAGTAGGTGACTGAGTGTTTCTTTTTATTAAATTTTTGAAAAACTTCACCTATATTTAAAAGTAAAGAACCAGAACCTGATGTTGGATCGTAAATTTTAATATTGTCTTTGTGTTTTAAGTGAAAAGCTACTATTTCAGCCATTAATAAAGAAATTTCGTGAGGAGTGTAAAATTCACCTCCTTTTTTTCCTGCAGATGATGCAAATTTACCTATTAAATATTCATAAACAAAACCTAAAATATCATATTGTCCTTTTTTAACAGGAATATCTTTGATAATTTCAATAAGTTTTTTTAACTTTTTAGTTTGTTCAGCTTCATTTGTACTTAATTTGTATAACTCATCAGATAAAGTTTTAAAAATATTTTCAAATAAATTTTCACTTTTTCCTCTTAAGTTTGAATCAAAAGAGTTAATTGAACGATTTAGTAAACTAGCTGAAAAATTTCTTGCATTATCCTTCATTCAAGAAGAATATAAATACTGATGCTGGATAAAATAACCTAAATTTTTATTTGCAGATTCTTTTATTTCTTCGTATTCATTTTTAGAATAAGGACTTTTAATTGAACTATTATCTTCATAATAATCATCATTTAGTCATTGAATATCTTCGATATTTCCGTTATATTTTAAAAATCATTCTTCGAATCTTTGTGAAATAGTTTTATAAAAAATAAGTTCAAGTAAGAAATTTTTATACTCAGTAATTTCTAATGAACCTCTCATTTCGTTAGCAGCTTCTCAAATTTTGTTTCCAAGTTCTTGTTTTGTAAGTGTTTTATTTGTTTCTATTTGTGTATTTTTCTTTTTTGACATAATTTTTACTCCTTTGTTTAATTTATAATAGAGATTTTGGCTTTAAGATATATTTTATTTCCTTCTTATTTTTTTGGTAAAAATTTTTTTCATATTCATCCAAAAGTTTTAATTCTTCTTCATTATCTTCAAATTTAAGCGAAGACAGTATCTTCCAATCTGTTTTTGAAGGTCAATAAATTTTTAATCTTTTTTTGCCCTGGTAATTGCGGTGTAAAAAATATTGAATGAAATCTAATCGGTATTGTTATCTGGAAAAATAATTTTAACTGAATCATATTCTAATCCTTGAGCTTTATGAATAGAAACTGCATATGCCTATTCAAAAGGTAAATGCAATTTATTTGGTTCTTCATTATTGTATTTTGTAGTAATTTTTACAACAGTGTTTTTGGCATTTTTATAAATGGTTGACTTTAATATTTGTATATTATCAACTTCTGGACTGTTTTCTACTAAATCAATAGTTATACTTAATTCAATATCGAAATAGATTGTTTCATTTTCTGAAATATAAATATTAAGTATTTTACCTTTAGTGTATTGTGGAATAATATAATTATCTTTATCTTTATAAAATAATACAGGATCTCCCTTTTTAAATTTTTTAAAACCGAATACATATAATTTATTATTATTTTTATTTTGTAAATAATTGTTTATATTATTAATTCCAAATAAACCCCCATAATTTAATGTTAAAATTATTTCTTCCATTTGTTCTTCGGATTCTTCTACAAGTAAGTCTTCTAAGTTATTAATAAAATTATTGTTAATTAAGTACATATATATGTCTTTAAGTTGTTGATTTCTTTCAATATCTCTTAATTGCGTTATATTTATAAGATAGTTTTGTAAATGAAGTATGTTTTTATTTTCAATGGATCTTAAAATTACTTCTAATTTTCATAAATTAGTTTCTAAATCTTGAATTTTTAAATACTTTTAAATCAAGTCCCCAAACGAATTGATTCTATTTGTTGATTATCTCCTACAAAAATTAGTTGTTCATATTTTGCTTTTTGGAGTATATCGTTAATGTCATCGTTACTTATTACACTACATTCATCTATTATTATAACATTGTATTTAGTAGAATTGTCTGGGTCTGCTAGTTGTTTTTTAAATGATGATATTGTCAAAAATCGATCATTTGAACTATATTTTCCTATTTTTTGTTTCAAGTTATTTACACATACATTTGTTTGAGCCAAAAAAAGTTTTTTTCTACTTTTTGTGATTTCGCTTATAAATTTTAAAAGTAACGTTTTACCTGTTCCTGCTGGACCATATATAACACCAAGATTTGAATCATTAAAAATATTTAACAAAATTTCTTTTTGTTGATTATTTAAATTAGTAGAGCGGTTATCTTCTATTCACTGTTGAGCAAGTAGCTTATAATTTTCATATGTTGATCTTTTTGCAATCTCTAATATTTTGTTTTTTATTTTAATATATTTTGATGCGAAACCATCAATAAATAGATAATTGTTAAATATTCTTATTTTTTCATTTTCTGCATATGTTTTAGAAACTTTTAAAGCTATTTAGTTATTATAATTATTGATTAGTTTTTGTATATCATTGCTTTTTTCATCTTCTTTGTTTAATTTATAAAAAATCTTATTTTCAGTATGTGAATAGAGTTTTATTTTCGCTGCAAATCGTTCGGCTTTATATTCTTTTTGTTCATCCAAAATAAAATTTAAATTTTTATCTAGTGTTCATAAATTAGGAGGATTAAAATTCAAAGGAAAATCATTGAAAAGTTTAGCTTTTTTATTGATATTATCAAAACAATTAGATGTTGTACTATTTTTGTTATTTTCCGGTAAGAATATTTTAATATTTTTTCCTGTAAAGTTTGACAATATATATTTAATAACTATTATTCACTCATTATTTTTAATTTCTTTATTTAAATATTTCAAAAAATCTAATATAGGAGTATTTGTTTTATTAATTTTGAGTTTATTTTTTAAGTTTTCATAATTACTCTCATTAATTAAATCTAATAAATTTAAACTATATTTAGTTAAGTATGAACAAATTTCTTTTAGTTCTGATTGATTTATCGAAACTTCTTGTTTTTTTTATAGTATTTATGAAATATTTTATGTCGCTTTCTTGGATAACAATTTCATAAGCTGTTATTATATAAAAGTTTAACTGTCTGTCTTGTATTTCTATACTGTCCTCTATATAAGAAATTTTAGAAAAATAACCTAATTTAAAATCGATTTTACTATATGCAATTATATTATTTTTTTTATTTCTATAATCTAAATTATATTCTTCAATAGTTGAAAATGTGACTTTATAGTATAGACCATTTTTCTTTTTTCAAAAAATAGGAGTTTTATCAATTATAAAAATACTTGCAGTTTTTGTATTATTTTTAATTTGCTCATCTAACTTGTCTGCAATTTTTTTGTTATATTCTTTAACGTTTGAAATAACATATTCATTTAATATATCAAAATTTTCAATTAATTTAAGTGAAAATCTATTTCAAGCAATTTCTTTAATTTCACTTAAATAATTTAAAAAATAAAAGAATAATCTTTCAGAAGTATCGTTACTTTTCGCTGAATGTACGATATTTTTAGACAAGTCATCGTAAAAAGATGTCAAAAATTTATAGTCAGGCTGGTGTTTAATTCAATTTTTTGCTTTATTTCATATTTTTTCTTTATTAAATTTTTCTTCTACATTATTATCTTTAATATATATATATATATATATATATATATATATATATATAACTTCCAAATGAATCTACTAATTTCCTAAAATACTGTAAAGCATTTTTTAAATTCTCTACACTGTTTTCTTTACGAATTTTTTCAATATTTCTATCAATATCACTATTATTAATTTTAATTTGCTCAAGTAAATAATTTTTAATTTCTTCTATATCTACTTTATTATTTTTGTTCATATATTCCTTTTAATTATATTTAGATAAGTATAAATTGTTTACTCAAAATAATTTTATGTTATCAATTTTCCTATTTCATTCTCTCGAAAATAACTTTAGCTTTATCTAAAAATAGATTATCAAATTTAGAAAAATTCTCAACTTGATTTATATCATTTTTTTCTAGTTTTAAAATTTTTAAAACTTTTTGCGAAGTATTTTTTAAACATACAGATAATAAAGTGTTAACTGCATAAATTCCATTAATTAAAGTATTTAAAATAACTTCTAATCTATCTTTATTTGTTTCAGATCAAGGCTTTGTTATATCAATATAACCATTTAGTTTCTTTGATAATGAAAACACTTCTTTAAATGCCTTGTCTAATTCATAGTTATCAAAGTGTTTAATATAATTGTTTTTGGTTTCAATTATTGCTTCAAAAATTTGTTTATCTTCTTCTAAAAGTTCTTCTTTTTTGTATCTAACAGGTCTATCAAAGTTTTTAAATATCATTGTTATTGTTCTAGTAATTAAATTACCAAAATTATTAGCAAGTGTGGAATTATAAAATAAAGTTAAATTTTCTTGATCGAATATTCCATCAGAACCTACAGGAATTTGACTAGCAAAAAAGAGTTTAATAACTTCTTTATCATATTGTTCTAGTAATTTAATTGGATCAACAACATTTCCTTTAGATTTAGACATTTTACCTTCATTTGTAATAATTCAACCGTGAGATAAAATTGAAGTTGGTAATTTTATGTCTAAAGATTTTAAAAATATAGGTCAGTAAATACAGTGAAATCTAGTTATTTCTTTTCCTACAATATGAAGAATCTGATCACCATTTTTTCAATATTTTTGATAATCTTGATCATTTTCTAAATCAAAGTTCAAAGCAGTAAGATAATTAAATAAAGCATCTAATCAAACATAAATTGTGTGTTTTTGATCTGATATTACTTTAATTCCTCATTCAAGATCTGTTCTTGTTACTGAAAGATCTTCTAAACCTTTTTCTAAAAAGTTTTTTTCTAATTCATTTTGAATTTTTTTATTAATAACAAAATTAGGATTTTCTTTTCAATAACTAAGTAATCAAGGAGCAAACTTTTTCATATTAAAAAAGTAAGTTTCTTGTTCAAAGTATTCTAATAAATTATCACTTACAGGATGATAGTATTTTCCATTTTTTAAAACAGCTTGTGTTGGAGTTAAAAATTCTTCATCACTTATTGAATACCATCCACTATATTTTCCTTTATAAATTAAACCCTTTTCTAACATTTTTTCAAAAATTTGTGCAACTATTTTTTTGTGTTTGTCTGAAGTTGTTCTTGAAAAAAAATCGTAATCTATATCTAATTTTTGCCAAAGATTTTCAAATTTTTTTACAACTTGATCTACAAAAATTTGAATATCTAATTTATTTTGCTCTGCTTTTTGTTGGATTTTTAAGCCATGTTCATCTGAACCAGTTAACATTTTTGTATCAAAACCCACTAATTGCTTGTATCTTTTAATCACTCAAGCAAGTGTTGTTGTGTATAAATGACCAATGTGTAAATCTCCAGAAGCGTAGTAAATTGGAGTAGTTACATAAAAAGTTTTCTTCATTTTACTTCCTTTTTATAGGTTTGTAGAGTTTTTTTATTTCTTTACGATAAATGTGTAGCTTTTTGTTTTGTGGATGTAAATATAAATTTGGTAAATAATGAGTACCTCAAGTAGCAGCAAAAACAGATTCAATCAAAACAAAAGAAGGTTTTGTATTGATTCTAGCAAAAATAAATTGAATTTTTTTAGGTTCGAATTTATATTTTCTTAATAATTCAATTACATCCACCAATCTTTCAACTGGTAAAACCATAGATAAGATACCTTTTTGTTGAATTATTTTAGAAGAACCCAAAATTATTTGTTCTAAATTAATACTTATTTCATATATTGCTTTTTTTAGTTCTTCACTTATTTGTTTTTTTACATTTTTAGTACCTAATTTGTAATATGGTGGATTGGTAAAAATTAAATCATATTTTCTTTTTTGTAACTTTGTATGTTCTTTTCAAAAATCATTAAAATCTTGAGTTATCAAATTAATTTGTGCTTCTTTTTTGTTCAAAATGACATTTTCTTTAGCTAATTCAATTGCTTTTTGCTGTATATCAATAGCATCTATTAATAAATTTGAATCCCGTTCGGCTACAAAGATTGCAAGAGCTGCATTGTTTGTGCCAATTTCTAATGAGTTTTTTATTTTTTTGTTCAAACTTATAAAATTACCCAGCATTATGGTATCTACTGAGTAATTAAACATTGTTTTATCTTGATAAACAAATAAATTTGAATCAAAACCTAAAGAATTTTTAATTACATTTTTATTTTTTATCATTTTTGTATTCTTTGAGTTTAGGATTAAAGCTATAACCACGTCCAAATTTAGCAATTTTTTTGTTGTTAATCATTGTTGCATCAGCACTAAAATGTACTTTGATTTCAAGCATATATTCACCTACTCCATATGAATCTACTGGCGCATTTTGTGCTTCAAAATCAGCAATTTTTTTAGCATTAAATCCTGAAGAAACAATAATTTTTACATTTTTACCATCGTTTTCATCTAGAGCTTTTCTTAATCTTTTAATTTGTTCTACAGTAACTCCGTATTGATTTTCGCCTTCTTTAAACATTTTATCTTGTACAGCTGCTGAAGTATCTACTCTTACTCCGTAAAGTTTTTTGCCAAAACGTTTTAAGACTTTTAAAGAATCACTAATTACATCGTTGTTAAAATCAACTAGTGCTATTAAGTCAAGTTCAGGAAATAGTTGATGATAGTATTCAAGTGCTTTGACTAAATCTCCTTCAAAAGATTGAATAAGTGCATGCGGTATTGAGCCAAAAATATCTTCTAAATTTTTTCTAGCTCCTGCTTCTGTACTATGTGTTTTTATTCCTGCAACTTCAGCTGCTAATCCATCTATGTGTTGATTTAAATAGTGATCAGCACGATCCGCCATATATATTATGTCTTTACCTTTAGCTGCTTGAATACATTCGTGAGCATTTGTAGCTATTGAAGAAGATCTAGCTAAAATACCATCAATTACACCTTCAAAAACTCCAAAATCTTGATAATGACCTTCAAGTTCTAAAACTACCTCTCTTGGTTGAACAATGCTTCCATCTTCTAAATAACGAATTTTATATTTAGAAGTATCTGTATGATCTTCTAAAAGTTTTAAAACTTCTGTCATACCAGCTAGCATTGTATTTTCTCTCCTTTGAAAAAATTGTAAAACTACAATTGCGTTTGGATTGAATTTCTTAATTACCTCTTCTGCTCTAAAAAAGTAATCGGATATGTATTTTTTAATATTTTCCATGTTATTCCTGTTAGTAAATTATTTATTTAAAATTTTAACTTAATAAAATAATTTTTTTGAAAAATATCCTTTATTTTCTTTATTTTTGTATTTGTAAATATATCTTTAAAAATATCAAAATATATTTTGATAATTTACTATTGTTAAAGGAACTTAATAAAAATTAATAGTATTAAATTTTTTAATATTTAAAAATTAATTAAAAATAATTTATTAATTATAAAAATAAATAATTAAATTAATACTTTTGTAAATTGATTTTAAAAGTAATGATTAAAAAATAAAAGAAAAAAGAAATTGTACAAATAAATAAATAAAATAAGACAAAAAATTAGCTTTAATAAAAATACTACTACTATTATATAAAGAAAACCAAACCTAATTGATATTGAATTAATACTTAGTTAGAAATTATAATTAAGATTACATAAATATTAAGGATTGAATATAGAAATCAAAAATTTTCAAAAATAATTTAGATACAATTTTTTTATCTTTAATTATATTTTTAAAAAAAAATTTCTTGAATTATTTTAAAAATTATTAAATTTGTAAATTTTTTTCATATTTGCAAAAAAAAAAAAAAAAAAAGACTGGGACAATTTTTCTGTAAAACTCTGCAAAGATTTTTACAAATAACAACAATTCACACAAATAATAATCACCTCTTTTATTTTTGCTTTTATTTTAAATTTAAATAAATAATGAATTGAGGAAAAGTGAAAAAATCGATATTTTCAAAAAAATTATTAGTTAGTTTTGGTTCACTTGTTACTTTAGCGGCTATTCCTCTAATAGCTATTTCATGTGGTCAAACTAATACAGATCAATCACAACAACCAGGATCTGGTTCTACAACTGGGGGTCAATCTGGAACAACCACTGGAACTGGCTCAACAACAGGCGGTCAAACAGGATCAGAATCTGGTACTACAACTGGGGGTCAGACTGGAACAACAACAGGTGGACAATCAGATTCAACTTCAACAAGTAAAGAACAAGGATCATCAGATTCAACTTCAACAAGTAAAGAACAAGGATCATCAGATTCAACTCCAACAAGTAAAGAACAAGGATCATCAGATTCAACTCCAACAAGTAAAGAACAAGGATCATCAGATTCAACTCCAACAAGTAAAGAACAAGGATCATCAGATTCAACTCCAACAAGTAAAGAACAAGGATCTTCAGATTCAACTTCAACAAGTAAAGAACAAGGATCTTCAGATTCAACTTCAACAAGTAATATGAATACTAGATAATAAAAAGCCAACAATTTTGTTGGCTTTTTATATAAAATAGATACAAAATTCTTCATTATAAATAAATAACAGTGTCTAAAATATAGATACTGTTATTTTGTTTTTAATTAAATTTGTAAAAAATTTTCTTGAATTATTTTAAAAATTATTAAATTTATAAAATTTTTTCATATTTGCAAAAAAAAAAAAAAA
>NZ_KB911485.1 GCF_000383515.1 Mesomycoplasma hyorhinis ATCC 17981 | reverse complement strand
ATTCTAAACCACTAATTCCCGATTCTAAATATTTTTTCGCTCAAAAAGATATTAGACTTGGATTAAGATTATTTTCAAGTGAAATTTTAACAATTGGTTCACCAGCTAAAAATCTTTTAACTATGTTTAATCTTTGATCTATAGTTCACTTTTTATTTCGTGTTTTTTTCTTAAGACCTTCAACTCCTAATTTGTCATAAATTTTTTCTCAAAAATTTACTTGATTTAAAAAATTTTCTGATTTGTATTAGCAAAATCAGGCTTTTTAATTTTAATTCCTTTTTTGTATTTTTTTTACACATTCTAATTTAAATTCTAATGAATATTTCATAAAAAATCCCCTTTTCTATTTTTCTAAGAAAAGGGGATCTACTCAATTTACCTGTTTTTTTATATTTTGAAATTTGAACTTTTATAAACTTGAATTAGAGTCTTACTCTTTGTAATTTAATCCAAGAGCATTCAAGATTACTTGTAGCACAAAGTTAAATGGTTTGTTGTAGTGAGGTAAGAAATAGAAATCTGAAAGAGCTATTTCTGGTAATGTCATTTTCTTTTGAATTGCTAATGCCAAGAAGAAAATTACCTCTGTATGATTAAAACTTCTTCCATATGAACCAATTTGAGCACCTAATAATCTTTTGGATTCTTTTTCATATGTTATTTTAATTCAAACTTTTGATTTATGTTGCATAAATTCTGGACGATCTCAGTCTTCTAAATATTCTGCAGCATGTTCATCAATATGTGGGTTATTTTTGCATCCATTTGATGAGAATCCTGTTGATGCAAAATTAAATCCAAATACTGAAATTGCGTTTGTACCTACATAACCTGGGAATGGTAATACTTCTTCACCTTTTGCTAAGTGGAATGCTGCCACTATTCCTGATTTAACTGCATTTGTAGCTAAAGCAATGTGAGCGTGTGAATCAGTTGCATTATGTCACATTGAAGCTGAATCACCAATTACATAAACATCTTTATCAACTGTTGATCTTTGGAATTCATCTACTAAAACAGCACCATTTGGTAATTTTTCTAAACCTTCTAAAATTTGAGTATTTGGTCTAAATCCAATAGCTAAAATCACTAAATCAGCTTCATATGTGTGTTTATCTGTTTGAACACCTGAAACTCTAACACCATCTTCGGTTAAGAATTTTTCAACTTTTTCTCCAAAGTTTAATTCAATTCCGTGATTTCTAATTGCATATTCCATTTTTGAAGTAAATTCTTCATCAAAATAGTTAGGAATAATTCTGGATTGCATATCAATTAGAGTAACTTTTTTACCATATTTGTGGAAAGCTTCTAGTAATTCAATACCAATGTAACCACCACCAATAATAATAACGTTTTGTAAAGTTGGGTCTAGTGCTTTTGCTTTAATTTCTTTTGCATGTGTGTAAGTTTTAGAAATTAAAACATTTTCTAAATTAACACCTTCAAATGGTGGAACAATTGGTCATGTTCCTCCAGCAAAAACTAATTTATCATATGTGTCTTTAAATTCTTCACCTGTTCTTAGATTTTTAACCACTACGTATTTTTCTTCACGGTTAATTTCAACAACATCGTGTTCTAGGTGGACTGAAATTCCTAAAGATTTTAATTCTTCAACATTTGAATAAAATAATCCACTTGGATCTTCAAATTCTTGCCCTACTCAAAGAGCAATTCCACATCCTAAGAAAGAAATATCTGTGTTTCTGTCGTAAGTTACTAATTCAGCTGTAGGATTTAATTTTCTAAATGTTCTTAAAAATGAGGTACCTGCGTGATTTGTACCTACTGAAATAATTTTCATGTACTTTCCTTTGAAATTTTAATATTAAAATTGAATTTATACCCTTAAATTATATGTTTTTTATTCCTTTTTTCTAAATATTTTTGTCTATTTTTAGTAAAAAACTTTGAAGGAATTTGAATAATTTTATTAATTCTGCCATCTTTTACTAATTGAGTTCTAAATTCTTGAATTTCTTTATTGTTTTCCATAAAAATTAAATGGCCTGTAACTTCATCAAAAGTAAATCAATTTTTATCAAAAGCAGTGTGTAAATCAGGAGATAAAACTAAGCAATTTTCATAATCTTCTATAGCAAATAAAAGCTTTTGATATTCGTTTTGGTTATTGGATTGTTTATCAATTTTAATTAATTCTCTTTTAATTTCTGAAACTGGTCAAATATGAGCTTTTTCTTTAGGAAGAAAATCAAAAAGCATATTTTGTTGTTTTGCAATATTTTGTTGAAATTTTTGCCGACTGTTTTTGATATCTTTTTCTATATTTTTTATTGAAATTAATTCCTTTAATTCCTTAAGTTTTTTCTTGCCTAAATCTTTTCTTTCATAGAAATTTTTATTATGGTTAGAAAGATATTGAATTATTTTTAAAATTTTGAAAAATTTTGAATCTTGTTGGGTCGCTTTTTGTACAAATAATTGAAAATAATTTTGTTTTTTGCTTGTATCATTAAAAATTTGTTCTCTTAAGTCTTCAATTTCAACAATTGGGTAAAAAAAATTAGTAAAAAATATAGCAAAATTATTTTTAAAATAAACGTCTTCTTTTTCTAAAATTATTGGAGCATTGTTTGGAGACATAAGTTCTCCTGAAGGATTTGAACCTCTAGTTAAAGCAATAATGTTTTTGATTGTACTTTCATAATCATATTTTAGAAAATGATTTAGTTTTTTAAGCTGATCTTGACTTAAGTTCACTAAATGATGATCAATTTTTGAAGCTCGTGGTTTTTGTTGTAAGCCTAATAAAGAAAAAACTTTTTCTCTCTTTTTAAAATTTGTATTCATACTTTTAAATCAGCTTTGGGTTGTTAGTATATCTATTTCACACATTTCTAATTCATAATGAAAATAATGAATTACCAAAGATGAATAATCATATATAAATTTAATTTTTCCTTTAAATTTAGCAGCAAATTTGTCTTCTTTTTTAAAGTTATTTGAAACAATATTAATTTCATCTCAGTAAATGTTTTTATTTATGGCCATTAAAATTCCTCTTTGATTTCTAGAATTAAATTTTTAAAAATATATTCAAGAACTTCAACTGAAATAGAATTTCCAGCCATAAATATGATTTTGTTTTCTGAGACTAAATTAGTTTCTAAAATTTTATCTACATCTTTCGAAGAAAAACCCATATATTTAAAGGATTCATAAGCATTAATATATCTAAAAATATCTTTGTTTTTGAAGTAAAATTTCAATCTTGAATTTGCTCCAGAAGCAGTTAAAGTAGGTCCAAAACCTTTGTTGTTATAAATATAATTTTCTGAATTAAAATTGGATCAATTTTTTATAAAAGCTTTAGAAATGTTGTTAGTTGTTGTTTTAAACTCAGTAATTCCTTTTTCTTTTATTTTAGAAGTAAGTTCTAGAATTTGAGCAGTTGGTTGAAAATTTGATTCTAAAATTCTACTTAAATCATTATTGTGCTTTATTTTTAAAGGTCATTTAAAAGGCTTGTTATTTAATTTAGAAACCATAAATACTCTTTCTCTGTTTTGAGAAGAACCAAAATCTGTTGAATTCAAAACTTTCCAACTCGAGTTATATCCTAAAGTTTCTAAAAATTTAATTCAATCTTCAAATTGAGACATAAATTTTTTATTTGTTAATGATTTAACATTTTCCATCAATAAAGTTTTGGGTAATCTGTCTTGATTTTGCTTTAAAATCCTTTTTACTTGAAGCAATAAACCACTTCTTGTATTATCTTGAATTCCTAATTGATTTCCTTGTTGCGAAAGATCTTGACAAGGAAATGAATAAGTAAAAATATCTATGTCTTTGGGTATAATCTGAACTTTGTTAATATCAGTGTAGAATTTCTTGTCTTGGTTTGGGTTAGTTATTGTATTAATAAAGGGAAGAAGATATTGATAATAATTGTTTAATTTTTCTTCATTTTGCTTCATAAAATAGTTTTTAGAAACAGGTGATTTACTGTCTTTAGATAAAGTTAAAGACTGAAGTTGGCTTAACATTAATTCTCTAGAAACATTTACTTTTTTTGATTTATATAAATGAATTTTCTGATAACTTATAATTGCATCAAGATATCACTCAATAAGACCTAGTGATTCTACTTCTATATCCAAACTTTTTTCAATATTTTTTAAAGCTTTAAATTGTGATCCTATACCTGCAAATACTTCAAAAACTTTTATTTTTTTATTCATTTAGCGTCCATTTTAAAAATTTAATATACGCTAAGTATATATATATATATATATATATAGCAAGCAAAAAGTACTACTTTATTGTAAAAAAGCTTCATTTTAGAAGAAAAAATAAGAGAAATTATCTCTGTAAAATAAAAATTTTAGTAAGAATTTAAAATTCATTTATAATTTAAAATCACTAATTAGGGAGGGAAAAATGGCAAAAGTAGTTATTGGAATGTCAGGAGGAGTTGACTCTTCAGTTGCAGCATATTTATTAAAACAACAAGGATATGAAGTCATTGGTGTTTTTATGCGTAATTGAGATTCAACACTAAACAATGACATTAAAGGAAATGATTCTTATAATAATTTTATTTGTCCTCAAGAAAAAGATTGACAAGATGCACAAGAAGTGTGTAAAAAACTAAATATTCCTATTTACAGAGTAGATTTTATTAAAGAATATTGAGAAGAAGTTTTTGAAGATTTTATTGAAAAATATAAAAGCGGTAAAACTCCAAATCCAGATATTTTATGCAACAAAAATATTAAATTTAAGCATTTTTTAGACTATGCATTAAAAACTTTTAATGCAGATTTTATTGCTATGGGACACTATGCAAAAACTGAAAATGGAAAGCTTTTTAAAGCAAAAGACTTGACAAAAGATCAAAGTTATTTCCTTGCTCAATTAAACAATTATCAACTAAGCAAAACAATTTTTCCTCTAGCTAATATAACAAAAACTGAAGTTAGAAAAATAGCAACTGAACTTGATTTAATAACTCAAAACAAAAAAGATTCAACAGGGATTTGCTTCATAGGAGAAAGAAAATTTACTGATTTTTTACAAAACTATATTCCTGCTCAACCTGGTGATATTGTGGATATTTCAAAAAATAAAAAAATAGGAAAACACATAGGAATTATGTACTTTACTTTGGGCCAAAGAAAGGGTTTAGGTCTTAACGGAATGGATCAGCCTTATTTTGTAGTTGGGCACAATTTAGAACAAAAAATCCTTTATGTTGCGCCACAAAACCAAGAACAATGATTAATTTCTGATAAAGCAGATGGTATAAATTTAAACCTAATTGAAACAAATTTTGATCCAAATAAACTCTCTGTTAAATTTAGATACAGACAAGAAGATATTCCTGCTAAAATTCAAATCCTAGATAATGCTAAAATTGTTGTTGAATATCCTCAAGGTTTTAAAGCTGTAACCCCAGGGCAAGAAGTTGTGATTTATCAAGAAGATAAATGTATTGGAGCTGCAACAATTGATAAAATTTACTTCAAAAACAAAGTGTTAAATTACGTATAAAATTATTAGCACTTTAAACTCTTTTGTGCTAAAATTTCTTTCTATGAGTAAAAAAGATTATTATGAAGTATTAGGAATTAGTAAATCCGCAACAGAAGCTGAGATTAAAAAAGCATATCGTAGTTTAGCAATGAAATATCACCCTGATAAAAATAAGGAAAAAGATGCTGAAGCTAAATTTAAAGAAATAAATGAAGCTTACGAAATCCTTTCTGATAAAGATAAAAGAGCTAAATATGATCAATTCGGGCATTCTGCTTTTGATCCAAACAGTGGATTCGGTGGTGGTAGCTACTCTCAGGGATTTAGTGGTTTTTCAGACTTTTTTAGTGATATGTTTTCAGATTTTGGTTCGGGTTTTGGCTTTAATAATTCTTCAAGACAAACAAACAGACCAATAAAAGGAAGCAATTATCAAGCAAATGTAACTATTAGTTTTATAGAATCTATTTTAGGAAAAACAATCAAACAAGATTTAGATAAATATGAAACTTGTCCAACTTGTGATGGATTAGGTGCTGAATCCAAAAATGATTTATTAGAATGTTCTAATTGTCACGGCTCTGGATTTGTTGAAGAATATGTTTCACTAGGTGCATTTGGAAAAATGAAAAACACAACAGTGTGTTCAAAATGTGCTGGTCAAGGAAAAATAATTACTAAAAAATGTTCACAATGTAAAGGTCAAAAAATTGTTAAAGTAACAAAAAATATTGATATCGCGATTCCAGCCGGGATTAGAAATGGTGATAGTATGACATTAACAGGTTTTGGTGGACCAGGACAAAACAAAGGACCAAGTGGTGATTTATATATAAAAATTAATGTAACAAATCACAAACACTACACAAGAGCTGGGAATGACATTCACTTAACATTACCTGTTTCTGTTGTTGATATAATTCAAGAAAACGCAGTCGAAGTTCCAACTCCTTATGGCATGGAAACTATTAGTCTAAAAAATAATAACAAATCAGGAGATGTAATTACTATTTATCATAAAGGAGCAAAAGATCCTAGAAATAAAAATATTATTGGGGACTTTAAAGTTCATTTAGAATTATATGTTCCTGAATTATCCAGATCAGAGAAAAAAGATCTTAGTCAAATTTTCAAATCAGTTAAAGATAAAACAAAAGCAAAATGGCTTAAAGATTTTTAATAAATTAAAACAAAAAACCGGATTTTATCCGGTTTTTTGTTTTAAAAAGTTTTTTTATTTGTGGTGTAATATAAATTCAACTAATGTTTTAACCATAACACCTGTTGGATTTTTATCCACATTTGCTGTTCCTGCAATATCTAAGTGAATTAAAGGTAAGTTTTCTCTAAATTCTGCAACAAACATAGCAGCTGAAGAAGAACCAGCTTTTCCTGAATAATCAGCGTTTACTATATCTGCAACTGGTGAAGAATTATTTCCTTTAGCAAATTCAGCATGTAATGGCATTCTTCAAACTAATTCATCTGCTAATTCAGCAGCTTTTCTAAATTCTTTTCAGAATGAATCATCTGTAGCAAAAGTGCCTGTAAATGTTGATCCTAAAGCAATGGACATAGCACCTGTTAATGTTGCGATTGTGAATAATTTATTAGCTTTTAATTCTCTAATTGCATATGTTAAAGCATCACCTAAAATTAGTCTTCCCTCAGCATCAGTGTTTGTTATTTCTACTGATTTTCCATTCATAGATTTTCAAACATTATCTGGTAAATTAGCATCTCCATTTACTCTATTATCTGTTAAAGGTAAAACTGCAACTACATTTACTTTTGGTGAAAATTTAACGATTGTGTCAATAGCTGATGCAGCAATAATTGCACCTGACATATCGTATTTCATACCTCTCATAAACATACCTGTTTTAATGTTGTATCCACCTGAGTCAAAAGTGATTCCTTTACCTACGAGTGCAATTTTTTCTTCTGAATCAGGATTTCCATTATACTCAACAGTTACTAATCTTGGTTGATAAACTGAACCTTTGTTAACAGCTAATAATAAATTCATTCCTAAATTTTGAATTTGTGTTTTTCCTAAAACTCTAATTTTTAAATTTGCATTTGTACTTAATTTTTCTACAATTTTATCTGCTAAGAATTCTGAATTACAAATATTTGGAGGTGTATTTTGGAAAAGACGAGCAAAATTTACAGCATTTGCTATTGTTTCTGCTTTATTAATAAAATCTTGAAAATCTTCTAATCTTGAAGAAACTAATGTTAAATCTTTAATTTTTGCTCTTGTTTTTTCTTTATCACTTCTTTGTGAATAAACATCAGCATTTAAATAAATATATCTATCAACTAATTTTTCTACAAATTCTCTTTGTGCTTTTGCTGATAAAAATTCAAAAAATGCATCTAAATCTACTTCTAATTCTCTTGGATACTTAGCTAAAAGTGAAGCAATTTTTTTCATTTCTTCTAGAGAAAGTTCTTTAGCTTCATCTAAATAAAGTAATACTTCTCTTTCTGTTAAAAATTCTGTAGTTGCAAATTTTTCTTTTTGTAAAAATTCTCTTTCATTAGTATTAAAAGCCGGTCTTAATACTAATGAATTTTCTGAAAACATTTGTGAATATTTAATCATTTTCATCCTTCTTTTATGTTGTTAATATTAATTTTAGATAGATCTTTTAATTATAAAACATTTTAAAATTTTGCTTCTAAATAGTTTATATTTTTATCTTTTTGGCTTCATTTTATTTCATAATCAGTAAAGATATTATCTTCATTTTTTGCATCTGCATGAAGATTTGTGGTTTTGTATAAAATTTGTGCACCAAATTCAGTTAATGACTCAAGGGAATACTCAAAAAAACCATCATTATCTGTTTTTAGTTTTAAAATTCCTTCTTTTGAAAGTAAATTTTTATAAATTACTAAAAAATCTTTATATGTTAAACGTCGTTTTAGATGTCGTTTTTTAGGTCATGGATCAGAAAATGTTAATCAAATTAAATCTGTTGTTCCACTTATTTTTTCTAAAATGTCTTTAACATCTGAACAAATAATAAAAAAATTAGTTAAATTATATTTTTTAGCTTTTTTAATCGCTTTAACAGCTGCTGAATCAAATTTTTCAATTCCTAAAAATTTTTTATCAGGATTTAATCTCGCTAGTTCAACTAACATATCTCCTTTTCCCATTCCAATTTCAACTATTCAATTAGCATCTATTTGAAGTGGAAAATTTTCTATTAAAAAATTCGACTGTCTCAATTGTTCTAATGCATCAGGAATTTTTTTAAGTCTCATTTATATCCTCCTTAGTAAAAAAATAAAGCAAATTTTCATCTGCTTTATTTTAATTATTTATTATTTTTATTCCTCTCTTAAATGAGTTGGAGGAAAGTGAACTTTACATTTACTATTGTGAATACGAGTAATTCTATGAGGATCTGTATCTTCTAGTAAATGATCTTCTTCTATTAATAATGCAGGTTGGTCAAATGGTTGGTGAACTGTGTCCTCTGCTGTTTCTTCAACTAATTCTTGAGGTTCAATTTCTTCAACTACTTTTTTTCTAGAAGATCAGAACTTAATTGCTGTACCTTCTGCATCCTTCATAGTACCTCTTCATATTTGAACTAGTAAAAAAAGTCATCAAACTAGTAATAATCCCATGAATACAAGAGCTACTATAATAACAACTCAAAAACCATCAGTTCCTCTTGATAATGCACCACTTTCTTTTACTGCAACTGCAACAATTATCATTAATATTGAAATCCAGAAAAGACCTGCTCTTACAATTCCTAGAAAGAAATTTTTTAAATAAAAATGACTGGCTCCTCAAGTAAAACCAAAAAATAATTCTTGTAAAAAAGTTTTCCTTTGAGTTTTCCCGTCATATCTAATTTTGTTTAACATGTTTGTATAAGTATTTCCTTAGTTTTTATTGATAATAATTATAACAGTTTTTTATCTTTTTTCTTTATTTTTAAAGATTAAATCAGAAAAAACAAAAGCTATAATATCTGTTTTTAGATTGTAATAAAATTTTGCATTATTTTCAATTAATTTTTCATTTTTTCCTTGATTTTCTTCATTAGAAAAAATTTCTTTGGAAAAATTTTCTAAATTTAAATTTCTTTCTTGTCTGGTTCAGTTTTTGTTAGGAATTAAAATATAAGGTGATAAAAAAACAGAAGTATTTTTAATTTTATTTTTTAAATTATTATAAGTGTGTACAACATTAATAGTAAAAACAAAATTGTCTTGATTTTTGATTAAAATTTGATATTTTTTCGAATACTCATTTACTTCTGAAATTGGTTTGTCTAAATTATCTTCAATTTTTTTATAAACAATATCGAAAAAAACATTAGATTGTGGTCTATAAAAACTTGAATTTTCTGAATTTGATTTTCTAATAAAAGCAATTTGACTACTATCTTGATTATTGATATTTGGTATTTTCATAAAATAAATTTTGTTAACATAAAATAAAAATCAAAGTCAATTTTTGGAAAAAAGATTGGTTATTTTTTCCAAAGCAACTGAATAAGCATATGGAATGCCGTCAGAATCCATATTTGAATAATTATAATAATACAAATAACCTTTAATTAGTTTGGAGTACTCTTCTGAATCAAGAAATTTTTGTGAATTAATGTAACCTTCTTTTTCTGTTGTGTGAAGGAACACAAGATCTAACAAGTTTGAAATTACTTGATTATTTAAAAAAGTTTGTCATTCTTTTTCGTGTTGTTGTGCTGGTGTTAATTCTTCACTTTTATTGTGTTCAAGCGCAACCAAAGGTACATCAGATTTTGATTCTTGAGTAGAACAAGAAACTAAAATTAATGAAGGTAAAAATAATAATAAGAAACTTCATTTATTTTTTTTAATCATTGTATCCTCTGCGATTTACTAAAATTGTTCTACTAAAAAACTTCATTTTTGAAGCTAAATTTCTTTTTGAATTTGAAAATTATGATTTTCATATTTTAAAAAACTTTTGTCTTTTGCATCTAGAAAAGAATTAGATTTTGTAGGTAAAGACTTTAAATTTCTATTGGTTTGAAGAATTTCTGAAGAAATATTTCTAAAACTATATTTTTGAAAATCTCATTTGTTTTTTAAAAAATTTAAGCTCGAATTTAAAGAAATGTAATAATTATTTTTAAAAATATTATATTTAGATTCTTCATTAATAGATTGGATATTCAAATATTTATCATTGATTTGATCAACTGCTTGTTGAATTTTTTCTTTATAACTAGCTTGAATTTCTTTAATTTGTTTTTCAATTTCTTCTTCTGATTTTTGTTCTTTTTTTTCTAATTTATTGTTATTTTCTCTTAAAGCTTCAATTTCTTGTGCTTCACTAGCTTGAAAATTTGCATTAATTCTTTTTATTTCTTCTGACTTGCTTTTTAATGAGTAATTTAAAATTTTATTATGAATTTCATCTATAAAACTAACAATAAAATTTGGATTATCTTTATAAACTAAAAGATCAAAATCTAATCTGGCATAAATTTTTTGATCTTTTTCAAATGTTCAAAGTCTTAGAATTTTATTTTTATCAAAAATTAAATAATAAATATTTTGTGAATCTCAATAAGAATTTTCAGAAACAATTTGTTTTTTTATAAATAAAAATTTTTCACTTTCAATTTGTAAAAATGTTTGTGGTTGATTTTCAAAATCTTCTTTTTCTTCAGTATAAGGGGAATAAGAAAAAGAATATGGATTAAAAGCAAATTCAAATTCCTTAATATTGTTTAATATAAACAATCAATTATTTGTGAAATTGTTATAAATTGTATGTTTTGCATAACTTTTTAAATCTTGAGATTGGGTTGTATCAATTTTGAATAAACTTGGATTATAAAAAGAGAAAGAATATTTTAATTCTTCAAGTAGTTGGGTTGTATTTAAATTATTTTCTTGAAAAATATAAGCATCTTTTTGTTTGTCTCTTTCAATGTAAATATTGTTAAGAAGTTGAGTTATTGAACTATTTTCTTTTTTATAAACTTTATTTTCAGGTATATAAAAATTTGAAACCTCTGCACAAGAAATAAGCAAAAAACTAGAAGATAAAACTGGAAAAAACAATAAATAATTTTTAATTTTCTTCATCATTTGCAATTTCCTGCTCATATTTTAAAATATTTTTGTTTATAAAAAAGTGATCTAGTCTTTGTTCTTTCTTACCTGAATAAATGATTTTTCCTTCATTTATGAAGGTAACTGAGTCAACTAGTTCTTCCATTTCTTCTAAATTGTTTGTACTTATTAAAATTGTTTTACCTTGATGTTTTAACTGCTTTAGCATATAAACAACATCTAATTTACTTGTGTAATCCAAACGAGATAATGGTTCATCTAAAATCACAAAACTTGGATTGTGGATCAAAGCTTGAATTAATGAAATCTTTCTTTTTTGTCCTGGTGAAAAATAATAAGGTTTTTGCTGTTTTAAATGCTCTATTTTAAAAATTGCTAAAAACTTATCTATTCTTTTCTCTATAGTTTCTATAGGTAAATTTGAAATTTTTCCTAATAATAGTAAGTATTTATGCGTGCTCATTTCTCTAGGAAAATCAAGCACATCAGGAACATATCCAATGTGTTTTTTTGAGTTTGCAAGACGTGAATTTACATTATTAATAAAAATTTCTCCTGTGTAATTTGTATAAGAATCTACAATTGCTTTAATAATTGAGCTTTTTCCTGATCCATTATCACCAATTAGTGCATGAATTTCGTTATGAGCTACTAAAAAATTAATTTTATTTACTATAGCTTTTTTTAGTTTTAAATTAACTTTCAAATTCTTAACTTTTAACATTCATTTGGATTTCATTATCTATAATCCTTTTTATTGTGTAAAGAATATAAAGAAAATAACATTATCGCACTAATTAAAATTCATTCAAGCACAAATGTATTTTTCTTTACAACATGAGTTTTAACAGTTACTTGATACACTTCTTCAACTGGTTGGAATAAAAAGTTATTGGAATCACTTAAATGATATCTATAAATTGTTTTGTTGTTGATTTCTCTTTGTTCTGCCACATAAGAAGCATAACCACCAATGAAATAATCTTGATTATCTATACTAATTGAAAATTTCTCTGGTTTGTAACTTCCGTCTTCATTTTTTAATAATGTATTAAAAATTGGTGATTGATTATTGTTAAAAAATAGATAATAAATTAAAGCTGTTGCAATATAAATATTTTTTTCTAAATTACTTTTTATTTTAGAAGTGTCTAAAAAAGAATTTAAAACTACAGTGTTATTATCAGTTAAATTTTTAAATTGATTTTCTTCATTTTGCTTTATAAATGAAGATATTTTCTCTAAATATTGTTGTTTACTTAAATGAGTATTTAATGAACTATAAAACAATTTTGCTTGAATTAAAAAGGTCTTAGATTCTAAAATTTGCTTTAAATATTCTCATTTGATTTTACCCACTAAATTATTAGGAACACCAAAAATTTGATCATCTTCTTTAAATGGAAAATTGAAATTAGATGCGTTTTTATTTGCATAAATAATGTCTTTATTTTGTTGATTATCAAAAACAGTGTTATTTTTTAAAGAACCAGGAACTAAATAATATTTTTTAGTTGGATTATCTAATGTTAAATTATAAGTGGGTAATGACACAAAATGGTTGACTTCGTAGCTATTTTCTGCTGATTCTAAACCATGATAATAAATATAACTTCCTAAATCTGAAGTTTCTTTATTTGGTTTTTGTCGTAACAATCCTTGATTACTGTAATTAAAAACATTAATAAATTGATACGGTAGTGATAAATAAGAAATAGCTTGTCAAAGTTGTGAAGAAGATGATGATTTATTTCAAGCATCAGAAAGAAAATTTGCTTGTTTTTGGCTTATTTTTGTATTGGAAACATTTTTTGGAATTAAATAAAAAGTATCTTCATTGTTATTTAAATAAAACTTTTCTAAATCTAAAATTGTTTGTGAATCAGTTTTAGAATCTGGAAGATTTAAGTAATGAGCATAATTTAAATTACTTGGAGTTGCAAACACAGAAGTAGCTGTGCCCAAAAAAAGTAAAGGTGTAAAAAGTGCGATTGGTGTTGTTATTGATAATTTAAAATTAAATCTTGAAGCTAAAAGTCCTGAAATAGAACCAAAAATCAAAAAAGCAAAAAGGGGTGAAAAGAAATCTCAACCTGATCAAGCTTTAATTTGTTCAATATTTACTATATTAAAAACATAAAAAATTCAGTTGCAACCCATAAAAATTAAAGATCACGTGATTGCTAAAAGAATACAAAACAAAATCTTAGTTGCATTAATATGTTTTCTTGAGTATGGTTTTGTAAATAAAATAGTATCTAATCCATCTCTGTATAAATCATAAAAAACATTTAAAAACTTACAAGAACCAAAAACAACTGTAAAAAGAAGATTAATTAAAAAAAATACAAAACTAAAAATTAAAAAATTATCTTGAGTTGCAAAAGAAAACGAAATAAGTGAAAAAATAAAGCTTCACACTATCATTATGGCTGGTAGAATATAAGTTGTTTTTCTAGAAAAAACATATTGAATTAATGAGTTTAAGTATAAATTTTTAAATATTGATAAATTAAATGGAATTTTCATAAGAAAATGGTTAAATTTCGCTTTCTAATTAAACTTTTTTTATTTGTTTCTTTATTATAACAAATAAGAATTTAAAATAATATAGTTTTGATTATAATTATTAATTAATTTAATATAGAAAAGATGAATATGAAAATAGCAATTGTAGGGGCCGACAAGGTTTGTGTAGGTTTAGTAAATAATCTCATTCTTTCAAATGATCATTATGAGATTCTAATTATTGATAAATTTGAAGGGCCAAGAGATGGAAATGTACTTGATTTTGAAGACTTTTCTGGTTTTGCAAGCACTAAATTTAGTATAAAAGCAGCTAGTTATGCAGAGTTAAAAGATGTTGATTTATTAATTATTGGAGCAAAAGCTAGAGCTGTGCCAGGGCAACTAGAACATGAGTTTTATGAAGAAAATTCAAGGATAATTTATGAAATTGCTTATTTTGTAAAACAATCTGGTTTTCTTGGATTAACAATTTTATTAACTCAACCAAATGCTGCATTAGCAAAATTATATGCTGAAGCTACTGAATTTGAAGCTGAAAAAATTATTGGTTTTGGAACTATGCTTGAAAACTTGAGATTGCATAAACTCTTAAAGGATAAAATCGAACATTACGAATTTGATGCATCTGTTTTAGGTGATAAAAGTGATAATTTTGCTAATTTTGATGAAATAAAAGAAAAATACAAAATTTCTGATCAAGATTTTTTAGCTAATTGTTTAAATTCAACAAACAAAAAAGATTTAGATGTTTTTGTTAAAAAAGGGCGAGCACATTTTGCTGCTTCTTTTATTTTATTTAAGCTTATAAACAGTATTTATCATAAAAAAGAATTTTTCTTTACTGCTAATGTTTTTGTTAAAAAATACTATGAATTTGAAGATAATTTTCTTTCCGTACCTGCAGTGATTAATCTTCACGGAGTTAAGAAAGTAAAGAACTTAATTTTATCTAAAGAAGAACAACAACAACAATTAATTTCCTACCAACACAGACTTAATTATTTATATAATAAAATTAAGAAAATTCAGTTTTAAATAATTAAAAAACTCTTCAAAAAAGAAGAGTTTTTTAATTATTTGCTTTTGTCAAAATCAAAGTCGATCATAGAAAAGTCTATTGGATCACCACCTAAGGATTCTTCATAAACTGTTTTATCTAGTGGACCAATTTTAAATGGATTTTGTTCTCCAAAATGAAGCATTATAAAGAAATATTGTTTAAGGTTAAAGTTTGTTTTTTTACCATTTAAATAATCAGGCAAAATTTTCAATCAAGGAGATAAAGTTACCTTTGAATCTATAATTTTGGTTTTTGTTGAATCATATATGTGTTTAATATTTAAATCAAAAACAAAATTGTCTTCATTTGTGAATAAAACTTTATATTCTTTAAAATAAGTTACAGTATTTGTAGTAGTTGAAACTTGATCAAAATTATTATTAACAAGTTCATACAACATATTTGTGAACAAATTGTTTTTTGGTTTGTAAAATTGTGAACTAGATGTATTAGATGCTCTAATATCTTCAGTAAATTCTTCGCCTGTTTTTTGAAATAAATCCAAAGATTTTAAAGACTTAATGAAGTAAATATTGTTTATGTAATATAAAAATCAAAGTCAGTCATTTCTTATTGTTTCAAAAATATCGTTTCTTGATTTAATATAAAAAAGTGGTTTGCTTTCTTCATTATAAGCAGCTGTTTCTGTTCTTATATATGAATAATAAAAGAAGTCGTTTTTGAGTCTTTGGACTTGTTTTTGAGAATCAATTTGTTTTTCAAATTCTATATAACTATTTCTTGCATCTTCATTTGGATAAGCTAATTTTAAAATATTTTGTATCACTGAATTTTCTAGAAAAAGACTTCATGTTGCTTCTTTTTGTTGTTGTAAAGTAGGTTTTTTTTGCTCTTTTTGTATTTGTTTTAAATCAGTCGTTGTATTAAGTTGGGTTGAACAAGAAATCAACAATGATAAAGGAAAAAATGAAGAAAAAATACTTAATATTTTTTTAATTCTCATTTTTATCTCCTTTTAATTCTAGAAGCATTTGTGCCACAAAACCATATCTATGTTTATGAATAAAATCATTTTCAAAAGCATCATAAAATCTTTGGATTTGGTGATAAAGTGCTTGATGGAAAATTTCGGTTAAAATCTTAACTGATAATTTAGTTCTAGCTTTAGGAAAGTAATAAATTAATGGATTAAAAGTTACTGCAGATTTTCCATCATTTAAAACTACTTTAATGTTAATCAGTGCATTATTTTTAACTATATAAAAATCTTTATAAGTTGTTGATTGAACAGAAGCATCTCCAACATGAATACTTTCTAAATTATTATTCACAAAGTAATAATCTCCTGCATCGTCCAAAGAATTTAGTTCATCTAAAAATTTTTGAGAATGATGTACTTTTACTTTTTCTACAGTATTAAATTGTTCAGGAAAATAATATCAATTAGAAAACTTAATTTGGAATTTATCTAAATTTTGAAGAATGAATAATCAATTATCTGAATAAAATTTTTCTAGTTTGTCAAAAATATCTTTATGTTCTTTACTAAAATTTTTGATATTTTTAGGAAGTTGTTTTTGCAGTTCTTTGAGTTCTTTTAGAATTCTTTCTTCATTTTCTTTACCTTCTTGTGTTTTCAAGAAAGTTTCTCAAGCTAAGTTGTTTTGATTATAAGCAGCTTTTTTTATTACTTCATAAACATTTTGTGTTGTTTTTTCTTCAATTGTTTCATTTTTGTTTAGAACATCTTTGTTATGATTAATAAATTTATCAAAATCAGTAGTTTGTTGAATTTGTTCAGTAGTTGGATTTTGTGGTTGATTTACAACATTTCTTTTTAATTGAATTACTGAAGTTACAACATCTCGAAAAGCAAATCTTTTATAAGATCATTTTTGTTCTAAAGAGTCTAAACTTGAAAGTAATGTTAAATAATATGAATCTTTAAAAACATCATATTTAGCTTTTTCTCTTTGGGTTGCTTGTTTATTAAATTCAATTGTTTGTTGTTCTTTAATTTTTTCCAATTTTTCTTCTAAAGTTAATTTGGAATCAGGATTAAAAACGTCATCGTCGTCATCAGTGTTATTTTGATCACTTGAACTTGATTCTTCTTCATTTTCTGTAGAGTTTTGTGAATTATTAGACTTTGTGCTTGAATCAGCTTCACTAGAAATGTCAGTGTCTTGATTGTCTGAATTTGAACCATTTGGATGCTCTTTTTTTCACTTTTTATACAATTCTATTTTTTTCTTTTGCAAATCAGGTGAGTTTAAATTATCTTTATTTTTTGTAAATTCTTCTCATTCTTTACTATCAAAAAAAGCATCATCTATATCTTCATCTTTGATATCTTCTTCGTTGGAATCACTAGAATTTGTATCTTTTTTTGTTGTATCTTTTTGATTAGTTGATCCAGAATTATTATTAGAACTTGATCCAGTGCCTGAGCCGCTATCATTTCCATCGCCACCATCTGAGCCTTTGTTTGTGTTTATGTTATCTCTATCATCAAATAAAACTGGTTTATAAGTTGGATTACTTTCTGATGGGGTTAATAAAGCTTGTTCGGCTTTAATTTTTTTATTTAGATTATTTTGTTCAAAATTTTTAGATTCTTCTTCAAGTTCACTTAAAAATTGACCTAAAGAAGTAATTGGTTTATCAAATACTAAAACTTCAAAATCTAATCTTGCTAAAATAACATTATCTTTTTCAAATGTTCATAATTTAATAATTTTGTTGTTGTCATAAACTAAATAATAAACATATTCATTTGTATAATAATCAGATTTTGGGAATTGTTTAAATTTATAAAATTGAAAATTGTTACTATCAAAAGTTATAAATTTGTTTGTGGTATTATTAAAGTCTTTATCTTCATCTTTAAAAGAAATGTATTTACCTTTGTATGGATTGTAAGCAAAGTAAAATTTATCTATATTTTGAAGAATAAACACTCAATTTTTTGTAAAGTTTCTTAAAATATTATTTTTAGAAAAAACAATTGTTAACTTACTATCATAAAATCTATCATTGACAAAAACTGCGGGATTAACAAAGGAAAAAGAATATTTTAATTCTTCTAAAGTTTTGTTAGTATCTAAGTTTAATTGCTTTAAAATCAAGTCATTTTTTTCAAGAGTTCTTTGACTTTGTTTGGTTTTATAGCTTTGACTTGTTTTGAATTCATTTGCAGTTGGTTCTACTTCATAAACAGAGTCTAACAAGCGAGATAAACTAGGATTTAAGAACTGGCTTTCTGGGTTATTATTTTGAGTTTTTTCTTCATTTTTAAAGGAAACTAGATTAGGTGTAGCACAAGCTACAAATAAATGAGAAATTGCAAAAAAACTAAAAATTAACGGGAGTTTTTTGTTCATATTATTCCTTTATTTGTTCTTCTATGACTTGATTGTAGTAAAGATCATTTAGATTTTGGTTTTTTGCTCCAGTGTAGTAAATTTTTCCTTTATTTATTAAAGTAACTGAATCTACTATGTGATCAATTTCAGAAAGATTATGACTGCTTAAAAAAATAGTTTTTCCTTCTTTTTTAAGATTTTGAATGATTTGGATAAAATCAAATCTACTTGTGGGATCTAGATTAGCTAAGGGTTCATCTAAAATAATTAATTCTGGATCGTGAATTAGAGCTTGAATTAATGCAATTTTTCTTTTTTGACCTGAAGAAAAATCATATGGTTTTGCATTTGCAAGATCTTGAATATTTAATGAAGATAAAAATAAATCAATATCTTTGCTTGCTTTTTGTTTATCCAAATTTGAAAGTGTTGCTAATAAAATTAAATATTCTTTTGTTTTTAATTCTTTAGGAAATAAAGACTTTTCAGGAACATATCCTAAAAATTTTTTAGCATCAGGAGTCTTGTTAGAAAAGCCATTAATCAAAATTTCACCTTGATAGTCTCTATAAGCATCTACTATGGATTTGATAATTGTTGTTTTACCAGCACCGTTTTCACCTATAAAAGCGTGAATTTGCCCTTTGTGAACTTCAAAATTAATATCTTGAACTCCTCTATTAGAATTTTTATAAATTTTATTAAGATTTGATACTTTTAAAACTACTGTGTTCATTATTTATAATCTTTTCTACTATATAAAATATATATTCCTATTAATAAACCACTTGCAATTATGATTCATAAAACTAAAAATACTGGTTTTTGCAAAGCTTTGTTTATTGGGTGAACTTCAACAAGGTCAATAACTGGTTGGAATAAAAAGTTATCACTTGGTGTTAAATCGTAACGATAAACAATTTTTTCTTCTTTTGGACTATTAGTGGTGCTATCTGTAGGTCTTTGTACAATTTTGGATTGTGGAGTATAAGAAGCATATCCTCCTATGTTATAAATTTGATCATTTATCTTGATTTTGAAGGTTTCTGGATCATAATTTTGAAGTTCATTTTTTAATAAAGTATCTAAAATTTGGGATCTTGGATCGTTAAAAAATAAGTAATAAATTAGCGAAGTAGCTATATAAATTTTCTTTTCTGTTATTGATTGAACTTCTTCAATATTGATTTTATTTTTTAAAACTGCTGTTTTCTCATCATGGATTTGAGAATAATTAAAACTTGAACTTTCTTTTAAAAATGAAGATATTTCATTCAAAATTTCTGCTTTAGTTGCATTTGATTTTATCTTAGTGAAGAAAAGTTTAGCTGTTTTTAAAAAAGCTGGTGATTCTAAAACTTCTTTAATATATTTTCATTTTAATCTACCAACTAGAGATGAATTTATTGGTGAAGATTCTTCATCTTCTGGGAATACCACATCTGAATTACTTGCATTTTCATTTGCATAAATAATTTCTCGATTATCTAATTTTCCTTCAAATTGTGTATTGTTTTTTAAAGAACCTGGAATTAAATAAGCTTGTTTGTAAAGTTTATTATTTACAAAAACATCGTATTTTTTAAGTTCTTGTGTTGAATTTTGAATAGAATAATTATTTTCAGCTGTTTGCAAATTAGAGTAATAAATGTAGTTACTTAAAGCATTTTCATTTGTTTGTCCTAGACTTTTAATAGCATCTTCATCTTTGATATTAAAAATGTTGATAAATTGATAAGGAACTAAAATGTAAGAAAAAGCTTGTCATAGTGTTGCAGAGTTTTGTGATTTGTTTTTTGCTTCATTTAAGAAGTTAATTTGTTGTTGATCTAAGAAGAGATTGTCTACTTGTTTTGGAATTAAATAGTAGTTATCTTTATTGTTATTTAAGTAAAATTTTTCTGTTCTTAAAATTGTATTTGAATCAGTATTTGGGTATTTGAGATTAAAATATTGAGCTAATTTTTCGTTAGTTGGTGTTGAATAAAAAGCAGGAACACTACCTAAAAAAAGTAAAGGTGTAAAAACTAAAATTGGTAAACTTAAAGAAACTTTTGAACTAAATTTTAAAACTAACAATCCTGAAAGTGAACCAAAAATTAAAAAAGTAAAAAGTGGTGAAAAGAAAGCTCAAATATAAAACATATTGACTTGATCTATATATTTGATATTAATAAGAAAAAAAATGGTGAAATTTATGTAAAAAAGTAAAGATCATATGCTAGCTAAAAAAATCAAAAATAAAATTTTGGTTACAATGATATATTTTCTAGTATATGGTTTTGTAAAAGTTATAAGATCTATTCCTTGATTATTTAAATCTTTGAAAATATTTAAAAATTTATATGAACTATAAACTACTGTAAAAAGTAGATTAATAAATAAAGTTATATAAGTAAAAATTAAGAATGTCTTACTGGAAGTAGAAGTAAAAAAAGCTACAAGAGCTAAAATTAAAGTTAAAAAGGAAGATACAATTGGCAAAGCAAAAGTACTGTATTTTTTGAAAATTATTTTAAATAAAAATTTAAAATAATTATTATTTTTAAATGGTGAAGAAGAAATAGTTTTATTCATCACTCTTTCTACTAAAAATATAAATATTTTTAAAAAATGTGTCTAATTTAAATAAAAAATAATATGCTAATTATATACAAAAAAATTAAATTATTTTTTTATTGCAACAAAAATATCAAAGATAAAGAAAAAAGAAGGAACTTTTCCTTCTTTTTTTATTCTGAATCAACTTTAATGTTAGAAATTTGTATAACTAAATCATCTAAATTAATATTTGCATTTTTCTCTAATTCTTTTCTTTTTTCAATTAAAAATTCAATTTTTTTAGAGTTTTTGTTGTATATATTATCAAAAACAAAAAAACTTGTAATACTTGCTAAAAAAGCAATAATAGCGTTTAAAAAAGCTATGGCCACAAATAAACGAACTGCTGTTAAATTAGGATTTTTAGCTATAGAGTAAGCAGATAAAATTCCATTAAAAGCTGCCATTAAAATCAAAATAATGCTAGTGATAATAAAAATAGATTTTGAAATTCTGGCTTTTTTTGAAAGAAAAGAAATTTGTTCTTTTATTCTATTAATTTCACTTTCTCTACTCATGTTTTTCCTCTCTAGCTTTTAATCGACTAATGTTACCAAAATAGTCATTGACCTTTTCTAATAAAGTAAGTTCAGGATTTGGATTGTTTTTGTATTTTCCTTCTTTAGCGTGGAATAAAATTAATTCTAATCCTAAAAAATTGTTGAGTTCTTTGTTTCTAATTCATTTATTTTTGACTAAAAACAGAGCAATTAATCCATTTACAATACTTAAAATAATGTTGATTCATAAAGTAAAAATAGGTCATTGGTCAACAACAACTGGTTTATCTCCACTAGTATCTGTAATTTGAAAAATAGTAGCAAAGGGCTTAAATTCTTCAAGTCGAGAAGAAGCTAGTTTAAACACACCCATAATAGCTGCAAAAAATGCAAAAAAGATCGCAAATAAAGAACAACTTCAAAAAATGATTTGGTAAATTTTGGCTTTTTTTGAAGTTTTGGAATAAAGATAATTTGCAAATTCCAAACCACTACTTGTTAGCTTAACTGATTTTAACATTACTTTTTCACTCCTAAAATTGCTTTTTTCAGCAACTTAAGTTTAGAAACATCTTTTTTTGCTAAATAAAAATCATTAATTTCTTTAAAATCTAGTTCAAAAGTTTCGTATGAATAATTAGGATCTGATTCAATTTTTAAGTAAATATAATTTAGCTCGCGCTGTGCTTTTTTGAAATCATGATACTTCATTATTTCTTTATAAACACCTAAAAAAATGTTTAAAATGAAGGTTAAAACTATAAATGTTGCTAAAACAATGGTAAGACCTAGTTCTTGAAAAAAAGGTTTTCTTGTAGCAACAGGGATCTTATTGTATCTGAGTATTTCTAAATAAATAACAACTGCAGCTAGAATTACAATGGATAAACTTGCAACTAAAGAAATATATTTAATTAATCTTGAGAATTGAAAAGCAAGAATTTTGTTTCTTGTTAATCTAGCTAATTTTTTATCTATGTAGTCTAATAGCTGTTGTTTTATAAGGTTCATAGTTATAGTATTTTACCACATTTGTGTATTGAAAAAACCTAAAGAAGAAGCAAAAAGAAGCTTTTTCTTTAGGTTTTTTAATAAAATATTTTTTTGTAAATTTATTAAAAATAACTTTAATTAATCAATTTCGTGTAAACAACCTTGTTTGAAATTGAAGAAATTATCAAATCTTTCTCAATTGTCTTTAAAAGTGGTTTTGAAATTATGTAATCTAATTTTTTTGTCTTCAAATTCAAAGCTTTTGATAAAAATAGTGATTATTCAAATTATTCAAAAGGCTAAAAAGAAAATAATGCTAAGACTAAAGAGTTGATATGGTCATTGTGAAATAACTCCTAGTACTGCTAAACCTTTTTTTCCAAAGTAGAATCAGTTTGCATTGTAAGCAATTTGATATTTTATGTTGTGAGTAGATTCACTAACTGCGCTAAAGGTTCAATTAAGTGTAAACATTAAAATTACACAAACAAAGATAATAAATGCAGATTGTAATACTACTTTGCTTGTAATTCTAAATTTATTAGATTGCATCATTTGTAGTAAAAATGGAAAAATTAAAACGATTAAGTGTGTAATTAAATATTCTCAAAATAAATAAGAATCATAACCTCAATCTATCCCTTGACGTGATCAAGTTATTGTTGAGCCTTTGTTATATGCTAGATCATCTAAAATAGTATCGTTAGTTCTTGAAATATCAGCAAATAATAGAGCTAAAAATGCACCTAAAAATGAAGGAATAACAAAAAAGCGAATATACTCAATTTTATTAAAGAATAAAACCACAACTACAACCACCATCATCAACCTACACAAATGCAGCGGTAAGTATTCTCATTTGTAAATATAATCATAACTTTCTAAAACTACAACTCTACTTACTCAAGAAAATAAGAAAATCGCAATTGCTACAAATTTAAATAAATATTTAATTATGATTGGGTGATCATTGTAAAAATTTCTAATTTTAAATCTTAAAATATAAATTAAAAATAAAACCAAAAATGCAATTGCTACTATTAGAAAAAATACAACCTTACTATCTGCAAAATCAATTTGATTTCCTCTTCAATTAAAAGCATTTGTATTCATAATTTCCTTCTTTTTTTGTTTTATTATAAAACAAATTTAATTTTTATTAACAACAATTTGTTTTCTATACTTCAACAATAAAAAAAGGACAATTTCTTGCCCTTAAGATAGTTCTCTGAAAACTGAATAGCAATAATATTTAGTATTAAAATATCTTAAGAATACTAACATTTTAAATTTTTGAATATATTAGTATTGGTCAGCTGAATGTATTACTACACTTACACTTCCAACCTATCAACCTCGTAGTCTACAAGGAATTTCATAAGGAATACTCATCTTTGAGGAAGCTTCCCGCTTAGATGCTTTCAGCGGTTATCTTTTCCGTACTTAGCTACCCAGCTGTGCCTTTGGCAAGACAACTGGAACACCAGCGGTACGTCCACTCCGGTCCTCTCGTACTAAGAGCAGCTCTCATCAATATTCCAACGCCCACATCAGATAGGGACCGAACTGTCTCACGACGTTCTGAACCCAGCTCACGTACCGCTTTAATTGGCGAACAGCCAAACCCTTGGAACCGACTCCAGCTCCAGGATGCGATGAGCCGACATCGAGGTGCCAAACCTTCCCGTCGATGTGATCTCTTGGGGAAGATTAGCCTGTTATCCCCGGGGTAGCTTTTATCCGTTGAGCGACGGCCATTCCACAATGTACCGCCGGATCACTAAGTCCTGCTTTCGCACCTGCTCGACTTGTAAGTCTTGCAGTCAACCACACTTTTACCTTTGTGCTCTGCATATGGTTTCTGACCATATTGAGTGTAGCTTTGAACGCCTCCGTTACTCTTTAGGAGGCGACCGCCCCAGTCAAACTACCCACCACGCACTGTCTCCTTCCCAGATAAGGGGAACGGGTTAGAAAATCAATTTAGCAAGGGTGGTATTTCAAGGTTGACTCCACTAGAACTAGCGTCCCAGCTTCAAAGTCTCCCACCTATCCTACACATGCTAAACCAATTTTCAATACGAAGTTATAGTAAAGCTCCACGGGGTCTTTTCGTCTTGATGCGGGTAACCAGCGTTTTCACTGGTACCATAATTTCACCGAGTCCAATGTTGAGACAGTAGGGAGATCATTGCGCCTTTCGTGCAGGTCAATAATTAGTTGACAAGGAATTTCGCTACCTTAGGACCGTTATAGTTACGGCCGCCGTTCACCCGGACTTCACTTTAATGCTTTGCGTAAGCTAACATCTCCGTTTAACCTTCGGGCACTGGGCAGGCTTCACCCTCTATACGTCGTTTTACAACTTAGCAGAGAGCTGTGTTTTTGATAAACAGTTGCCCCCCCTATTTTCTGTGGCCTATTAAAAATAGGCGCCCCTTCTCGCGAACTTACGGGGTTATTTTGCAGAGTTCCTTAACATTGGTTTTCTCGCTCGCCTTAGAATACTCATCTTGGGAACGTGTGTTCGTTCTCGGTACAGGTTGATAAAAAATTAACACTAGAAGCTTTTCTTGGAAACATGAAATCATTCAATTCGTTACTCGACCGAAGTCTTCACTATGCATCACAACTCAAGATTATGCTATACGGATTTGCCTATATAACTCTCTTGTTGCTTACCCCACAATCCAGTAAGTGGTAGAACTATCCTTTTTCGTCACTCCATCATTCTTTTACCAAGTACAGGAATATTAACCTGTTGTCCATCGACTATGCATTTCTGCCTCATCTTAGGCCCTGACTAACCCTGGGTGGACGAACCTTGCCCAGGAAACCTTTCCCAATAGGCGTCGAAGATTCTCACTTCGAATCGTTACTCATGCCGGCATTCTCACTTTTAATCTCTCCACCAGTCCTCACGGTCTGACTTCAACGAAATTAAAACGCTCTCCTAACGCACATAATGTGCCCGTAGCTTCGGTATTGTGTTTGAGTCCCGTTACATTATTGGCGCAAGATCTCTTGACTAGTGAGCAATTACGCACTCTTTAAAAGGTGGCTGCTTCTAAGCCAACTTCCTAGTTGTTTATGAAATCTCACAACCTTTCTCACTTAACACAATTTTGGGACCTTAGCTGACGATCTGGGTTGTTTCCCTCGCGAGCGTGGACGTTATCACCCACGTTCCGACTGCATAGCTTAATTTTAATGGTATTCGGAGTTTGATTATAGTCAGTACAGCTAGATGCCGCCATTCCACATTCAGTGCTCTACCCCCATTAAACAATACTATACGCTAGCCCTAAAGCTATTTCGAAGAGAACCAGCTATCTCCAGGTTCGATTGGAATTTCACCGCTATCCACAAGTCATCCGGGCACTTTTTAGCGTACTACGGTTCGGTCCTCCACTTAGTTTTACCTAAGCTTCAACCTGCTCATGGATAGATCACCTGGTTTCGGGTATATGCCAATATACTAAAGTCGCCCTATTCAGACTCGGTTTCCCTACGGCTCCGCTTTTTTCTGCTTAACCTTGCATATTAACATAACTCGCCGGCCCATACTGCAAGATGTACGCCATCACACTTTAACGTGCTCTGACTACTTGTAAGTAAATGGTTTCAGAATCTATTTCACTCCCCTCTCGGGGTTCTTTTCACCTTTCCCTCACGGTACTAGTTCACTATCGGTGTCTGATTAGTATTTAGCCTTACCGGGTGGTCCCGGCAGATTCAGACAGGGTTTCACGTGCCCCGCCCTACTCAGGATACATCTATGAGATTTTATGATTTCGTATACAGGAATATCACCTTCTATGTTGAAGCTTTCCAACTTCTTCTACTATCATAAAATTTTGTAACTCAATGTAAGATGTCCTACAACCCCTTTTTACAGGTTTGGGCTCTTTCGCTTTCGCTCGCCACTACTGACGAAATCATTATTTATTTTCTTTTCCTGTTGCTACTAAGATGTTTCAATTCGCAACGTGTCTCGCTAATTTGACTATGGATTCATCAAAATGCAACTGAGGTTTGCTCAGTTAGGTTACCCCATTCGGAAATCTCCGTATCATAGTTTATTTCCAACTCCACGAAGCTTATCGCAGGTAATCGCGTCCTTCATCGACTTTCAGACCCAAGGCATCCACCAAATACTCTTACTTAATTTAAAAGTTAATACAACTTTAATATTGCCTATTATTGCTAAAGATAAATATCTTAAGGTATTTTAATATTGGTAATCTATTTTAGAAATTTAATTTAAAAATTAAACTCGGTTATAAAAAAGATCGTTGAAATAATAAATATGAAGTTAATCATATTGTTATTTGCTATTCAGTTTTCAAAGAACTATAATTGAGAACTTAAAGCTCTCAAAACTAGACACGAATCGATTATGTAATAAGTCAATTAAGACTAATGTACTCCGTAGAAAGGAGGTGTTCCATCCCCACGTTCTCGTAGGGATACCTTGTTACGACTTCACCCCTGTCATCAGTCCTGCCTTAGGCAATGGTCTCCGAAGTTAACTCACCGACTTTGGGCATTACCAACTCCCATGGTGTGACGGGCGGTGTGTACAAAACCCGAGAACGTATTCACCGTAGCGTAGCTGATCTACGATTACTAGCGATTCCGACTTCATGAAGTCGAGTTGCAGACTTCAATCCGAACTGAGATCGGTTTTTTGAGATTTGCTCCATGTCACCATATTGCTTCTCTTTGTACCGACCATTGTAGCACGTGTGTTGCCCCACTCGTAAGAGGCATGATGATTTGACGTCGTCCCCACCTTCCTCCTGGTTACCCAGGCAGTATCTCTAGAGTCCTTAACTTAATATTAGTAACTAAAGAAAAGGGTTGCGCTCGTTGCAGGACTTAACCTAACATCTCACGACACGAGCTGACGACAACCATGCACCATCTGTCATTCTGTTAACCTCCACTATATCTCTATAGCTTTGCAGAAGATGTCAAGAGTGGGTAAGGTTCTACGCGTATCTTCAAATTAAACCACATGCTCCACCGCTTGTGCGGGTTCCCGTCAATTCCTTTAAGTTTCACTCTTGCGAGCATACTACTCAGGCGGATCATTTAACGCGTTAGCTGCGTTAGTGAAATTATTCCACCAACTAATGATCATCGTTTACGGCGTGGACTACCAGGGTATCTAATCCTGTTTGCTCCCCACGCTTTCGTCCCTTAGTGTCAATATATAACCAGTTAGCTGCCTTCGCCTATTGGTGTTCTTCCTAATATCTACGCATTCCACCGCTTCACTAGGAATTCCGCTAACCTCTTTATAATTCTATTTTGCCAGTATCCAAAGCGGACTGAAGTTGAGCTTCAGCATTTAACTCCAGACTTAGCAAAAAACCTACGGACGCTTTACGCCCAATAATTCCGGATAACGCTTGCGACCTATGTATTACCGCGGCTGCTGGCACATAGTTTGCCGTCGCTTTCTAATAAGGTACCGTCAAGATAAAATCATTTCCTATTCTATTTTTTCTTCCCTTATAACAGCAGTTTACATTCCGAAGAACTTCATCCTGCACGCTGTGTCGCTCCATCAAGCTTTCGCTCATTGTGGAAAATTCCTTACTGCTGCCTCCCGTAGGAGTCTGGGCCGTATCTCAGTCCCAGTGTGGCCGTACAGCCTCTCGGCCCGGCTAAACATCATCGTCTTGGTAGGCCATTACCCTACCAACTAACTAATGTTCCGCACCCCCATTTTTAAGTGAAGCTGTGAAGCTCCTTTCTATTACTCATCATGCGATAAATAACTATATCCGGTATTAGCTATTGTTTCCAATAGTTATCCCAGTCTTAAAGGTAGGTTAGGTACGTGTTACTCACCCATTCGCTACTGAATGTATTGCTACATCCCGTTCAACATGCATGTATTAGGCACACAGCGAGCGTTCATCCTGAGCTAGGATCAAACTCTCAAAAAATTGCGTGTTTAATAAATTGGTTTTGTTTTAATTTTAGATTCGTATCTAGTTTTGAAAGATCTAAGTTTCGTTTCTCTTGCTTCGGTTTTAACGAGCAACTATAAGTATACACTAAAAAAAATTATTTCAAAATATTTTTTTTTTTTTTTTTAGTTCAACTTTTGGAAAAATCCTACAGTTTTTTATATTTTTTCCTCTGTAAAAAGTAGGTAAACAATATTTTAACTAAAAAATAAAAATCTCCAAATATTTTTTTCATTTTTTTTAATTGTGTTTTTTCTTTATATTTATAATATAGAAAAACGATAAAAATTAGAAAAAAAGTTTAAAATTTACTCTACTTTACAAATTGAAAGGAAAAAATGCAAATTCCTTCTTGGCTAAGAATACTTTTAATTGCTTCAATTTTTGTTTCATTAGCTATTGGTGCTGCTGCTTTAGTTTGATCTCAAAAGAAAAAAAATAAAATAGTTAAACAAGTAATGGAAGAAAATAGAAAAAACATAAACAAGAGTTTAGTCATCCCTGAAGCTAAAATCGAAGCTGATTATATTGATAAATTGTTTAATGTCAACAACAATTGAGTCATTGAAGAATTAGAATTTATCATTAATACAATTTCGTTAAATAAATTAAATAATAATGTTTTTTTTGAAAAAGCTGGTGTTTGTTTTTTTCTTTCTTCAATTATTAATAAAACTAATAACTTCATTTTTAAAAACCACATCGATAATCAGGATTTTAAAAAACAAGAACAACTTTTGGAATTTCAAACCCCAGAAACTGCTTTTGTTGAAAAAATTGGTCAAGAAAAAGATTTTTACTTAATCGATGGTATTGAAGATAAAGAAATAGTTGAAACATTCGATTTGTGTTTTAAATATTTGAAAAAAGATGGATTAATGATTGTTAGAAATATTAGCAAAAAATCACAAACTAAATTAATCAAAATCTTAAAATCTGCTTTTATTAAGTATGAGGTGGATTTAAATTTTTATTCTTTAATAATTAAAAAATAGTAAAATTGTAATTTGCAAAAAAATACACAATTATTTAAAGAGAAAGGACTAATATGAATCTAAAAGATAAAAAAGAAGAAATTTTTTTAACCAAAGAGAGTTTAGAATCCTATAAAAAAGAACTAAACCAACTCATTAATGTTGAAAGAAACAAAGTAATTGATGAAATTAAATCTGCTAGAGAACAAGGTGATCTTTCAGAAAACGCTGAATATGATGCAGCTAGAGAAAAACAAGGAATTATTGAGGCTAGAATTTTAGAAATTGAATCTATTTTATCCAAAGCAAAACTTATTGAAAATACAGGATTAAAATCAGATGAAATTACTATAGGTTCAAAAGTTTCTATCCTTAATTTAAAGACCCAAACAAGTCATAATGTACAAATTGTTGGTTCTTTAGATGCTAATCCTTTTCAAAATAAAATCTCTAACCTTTCTCCTTTAGCTTCAGCTTTAATTGGAAGAAAAGCAGGCGAAGAAGTTGAGATTGATGTTTCAGAAAAATACTCAGTACAAATTTTAAGCATCAACAATGACTTTAGTTAACAATGAGTTTTTTACGTAGTATAAGAGCTTTTTTTCCTACAGATAAACATCAATTAATTCAGTTATCAAAAGTTACAATTCCTATTGTTTTAGCTTCATTTTTAATTTCAATAAACAATTTTGTTGACAACTTTATGGTTACTGGAGTTAAAAATGGAATTACAGCACTTGGACTTGCTAATGCTTGAACAGGAATAAGTTTTTCTTTTATTTTAGGAGTTAACTTTGTTTCTGCTATTTTATTTGGTCAATATTTTGGTAGTAGAAACGTAGAAAAATGTAGAGAAATCAACAATTTACGATATATTTTAACGATTAGTTTTGTACTATTTTTTTGTATTGCAGCTTGGTCAAATCCCGTAGCAATGATTAAGGTTGTCTCTGGTAATCAGTCAGCTGATAATAATCCCAATTATCAAGATACACTTAACCAGGCTTCTTTATATTTAAGAGTTATTGCTATATCTTGATTAATTATTTCTTTTAACTTTTCAACTAACTTAATTTTAAGAGAAATGAAACAACTAAAAAGTGCTCTGTTTTTCACATTTTTATCTTTAGTAATCAACATTACTTTTAACTTAATTTTAATTCCTAAATTAGGATCAGTTGGTTCTGCAATCGCTACTGTTATAGCAAGAGCAGTTGTTTTTATCACTGTATATGTCTTCATTTTCTTCAAAAATAGAGACTTTATTTTTATCCCTTGAAAAGCTTTTGTGATTTCAAAAATTATTTGAGTTCAGTTTTCAAAAAGAATAACTGGAGCTCTACTCACAACAGGAGGGACAATTGCAACTTCTGTTCGTATTTTCATCTGACCGCAAGGCTTTCCACAAGGTTCTATTGGAGTTGGTGAATGAAAAGCAGCTTGAGGCATTGGAGTTATTACAATATTAGGGATAACAAACACAATTATCCAAGCTCTAACTTCTTCATTTTCTTCAATTCAAGCAAATATTTCTATCTTTGTAAGTAGATTATTAGGTCAAAATAAAATTGATGAAGCAACAAGAAATGCCAAGGTTTTAAAAGGGTATTTATTTTTATTTGCCGTCATTTTATCTGCTTTATTAGCTATTTATAATATTTCTATTTTACATATTGATTCCTTTGCCCGTGGAATAGAACACGGAATCCAAGAAACACTACAACCTGATGTTACAAAAGATCAGGTTGTTGGTGAATGAGCTCAAAAATTTGCAAAAGCTTATCCTGATGCAACTCAATTAAAAAATAAACTAATTAATCAACAATTTTTAGCTGCAAATTTCTTCAAACACCAAGTCTTTTACAGTGGATGAGTAATTATTGTATTTAATCCAATGTGAATGTGAATGCTAACTTCAATTAGAATAATTCCAGCAGGTGGAAAATCTAATATTTCTTCAACTTGAGAATTTGCTTTTGGTGTAATGCAAACTATTTGATTAGTTATTGTTGTATTTTTAATTACTCCTAACATCAACATAAGTCCAGAAGCTAACTTCCCAATTTCCTTCTTAATTTTCTACTTGTCTGATGTAGTAAAATTCGCAGTTTATGAGATTTTATATAATAAAATAGACTGAGCTAAAAACATTACTAAAACAGCTTAAAAACACTAAAAAATCTTGAAAAATGAAACAAAAAGACAATTAATGATAAAAAAACTCTTTTTGTATTCTTTGAGATAACTTTTTTTAGTAAAATTTAAAAATACTAAGGAGGGAAAACATGAAAAAGTGAAGTAATAAATCAATTGCTTTTATTTCAATTTTTGTTTCTATTACTGTCATAATGCTAATTATTAGTGTTAGAATTTTTCCTCCTTCCATTTTACCAACATTTAAATACTCTGTTGTTGGTTTGCCTGTTAAACTGACTGGCTTCATTTTTGGACCAATTGTTGGGTTTTTAACTGGAGTTTTATCAGATTTAATTACCTTTATGTTTGTTCCTTCTCTTTATTCAATTTTTTATACTTTTTATTTAGGGGTTACTGGATTTATACCAGGAATCTTCTTTTGAATTTTTATCAAGCAAGGGAAAAAATTTTTTGCTAATGCAAGTATTATTAAAAGACACGAAGATAAAATTGAAGTTTTACAAGCTCAGTTAATTTCTGAAAATGATGAAACTAAAAGAAAAATGATTGAACAAAAAATCTCACTTTTACAAACAAAAATCAAGAAAACTGAAGCTCTTAAATACAATAAACATTGACTTAATTTTTCTTGAATCACAAACTCAATCATTATTTTTATTGTTGTAGTTTGTATTGCAACTACTATCTATTTTATTCCAGATGAAATAATCAAAAAAAATAAATTCATCAACAAGAAACTTTATGGAATTTTACTTGTTGTTTTTGGTTCTACTTCAATGATTATCTTTTTATTGTTTGCTAGGTTTTTTAAATTTTTTATTAGAAATGAAATGTATTTAAGAATGGCTCCAATTGTAGCTTTTTCTGCTTTACATGAACCTTTAGGAAATATTATTATTGCTTTTGGTGATGTTCAATCAGGAGTTTTAGACAGCTTTGAAACGTCATTAATAAGCCATTTTTTAACTTCTCCAATTAAAATATGAATAAACTTAAGTGTAATCTATCTAACTTCTAGTATTATTATTCCAATGGTTAACAATAAAAGTTTTTATTCATATTAAATTAGGTGTTTATGAAATCAAATGATGACTTGCAAAAACTTGGCTTATTTTTCTTTCAAATAAACAATAAAAATTTTGATCATTTTACTTTCAACTTTTTAAAAGGTGAAGATACTTTAATTTATTCATCTGATGAACAATTATGAAATAAATTTAAACAAATTCTAACTAAAAGTGTTAACTATAACGGAATCATTTTCAACGACGGAGAAATTCTTGATAATCTCAAAAATAAAAATAAATTTTACTTCAATTTCCTTTCTAAAAATGACTTTGAAAAGTATAAAGATTACTCTATTTTTAATTTTCTAAGACAAAGATTTGCAGCAGAAACTAACTCTGAATGTTTAAAACAAAAATACATTCTAGAAAAAAAATACTTACAAGAAAAGCACATTAATTTTGAACTAGCATTTTTTGAACAACAAAATTATTCCAAACTTTTAAATTTAATAATAGAAAAATTGGATAAAGAAATTGATGAAAGTTCTTTTTCTGAATCTAATTTCTTATACGTTCTTAAAAAAATCTGAATTCTTATTTGACAATTTAAATCGAGTTATTTTCAATATTATCAAGAAAAAATTGATGATTTAATCAAATTTGAAAAACCTTATTTAAATTTTATTTCTAAATTAGACAAAAATTTAGTATCTCTTAATTCTGTTGTTGATATTTATTATTTAGAACATTATAAACACAATAATATCCTCAAAAATCCTAATAATAATGAATTAGATAATGAACTTGAATCAAAAGCTTTAAAATACAGATTCATTAGTAAATGAATAAAGAAAAAGAAGGTTTTAAAGAAAAAAAATACTATTTATTATTTCTTAAAAAAACTAATAATTAGTGACATAAAAGAAGCATCTCAAGATGCAAGATTTGATAAAAATAAATTAATTAAAGTTTATTTTATTTTAAATAAAAAGTTTTTAAAACTATGAAAATATAAGTTTATTTTTAATTCAAAAAATAGTTTTGATTTAATAACTTTTTATGATTATTGATATAGTTGACTTCATACTAATTTTGCAAAAATTGTTGACAATCCAAAATCCGATAAAACTCGATGAGTTAAAAGTTGTTTTAATGTTAATTTCAAAACAAGTTATTGAAGTTATAAAACTTTTTTAGCTAATTTACTTGATAAATTTTCGCAATGAAAAATCAAAAATAAAGAAAAACGCGAACTTGAAAATCAAATCGCAAAGCAAAAAGAAGAAATTCGTGAAAAATTTCAAAATTCACACACTTATTGAACTTACTTAAATTCTTTATACGAACAAAAATCTACACAAAACTGAATTAAAGATTCAATAATTAAAAATTTCAAACTTCATTCTAGTATTAGAGAAGAAAATGAAGACAAATTAAAAAGAATTAAAAAAATTCTTTTTGAACTTGTAAAAAAACATACTGATACTTTTGCTGACTTAGAATTCATTAACTCTTTTTGTAAAGAAACTTTCGAAAATATTCAAAACAGGGAAATTAAATCAAGTCATAAAAACAACATTTTAAATAATAAATATTTTTATAATTTCATTTTAGAAAAAGAAATAATTAGTTTTTGTGAAAAAAATAATTTCAATCATGGTGTTTTATTTAAAAAATACAAAGAACTAAACGAAGAACAAAAAATTAATCTTGAATGCTCAATTTCTCAATGATTTCATTATGAATTTTACTTCCTAAATACTTCAAATTTCTACTTTGAACCCAATTCATTTATTGATCATTTTTTAAGATTTAAAAAACAAAATCAATCTCTAATAATTTTTTCTAACAAATTTTTAAAACCACAATTTCTCAATTTCTTGTTTATAGAAAAAAATAAAATTATTGAATCTTTTGTAAACAATGATTACAAACCTGAATTTGAAACCACTTTTGCTAATTACTTTTTTAATCATCATGATTTTGATCTTGATTTATTAAAAGATTTACCGACTAAAAAATATGATGAGTTTTATTATCAAAACGTTGAATTCAGTGGATTTAATAAAATAAAAAATATTTGAGAAGAGTGATCTGATAAAATTCAAGAAGAAAAATCTCAAACAATTTTAAATCTACAAAAGACTTTAGAAAAAGGCGATTATCCTATTGCAGAAGATGATATTTTTATCAGTGACATTAAAATTCAAAAACCAAAATTAGATATAAATTTAAAGGAAAAAAATGGAAAATAAATACAATCATTCATTTGTCGAAAAGAACATTAACCAAAAATGGATTGATAAAAAATATTTTGTTGCAAATAGAAATCCAAAAAAACCTTTTTCAATAATTTTACCTCCTCCAAATGTAACAGGAAAATTACATCTTGGTCATGCTTGAGATAGTTATTTACAGGACACAATCATCAGATTTAAAAAATTAAAAGGTTATGATGTTTTATTTCTTCCAGCAGTAGATCATGCAGGAATTGCAACTCAAGCAAAAGTAGAAGAAAAACTTCTTAAACAAAACATCAAAAAAGAAGATTTGGGTAGACAAAAATTTTTAGAAAAAGTGTTCGAATGAAAAGATGAATATTATCAAAATATCAAAGAACAATGATTTAAATTAGGTCTTGGTTTTGATTACACAAAAGAAAGATTTACTTTAGATCCACAAGCACAAGAAGCTGTTAGTGATGTATTTGTTACTTTGTACAAAAAAGGCTTCATTTATAAAGCAAATCGTGCAATTAATTGAGATGTTAAACTAAAAACAGCTCTTTCAAATATTGAAGTAATAAACAAACCAGTTGAACAAAAAATGTACTATTTAAAGTACTTTATCCAAAATTCCGATGAGTTCTTAACTGTTGCTACCACTAGAATTGAAACTATTTCTTGTGATGTTGCTTTAGCTATAAATCCAAAGGATAAAAGGTACTTAAAATATGCAAACAAAAAAGTTATTCATCCTTTTACCAACAAGCTAATTCCAATTATTTTAGATGAATATGTAGATATCAATTTTGGTTCTGGAGTTATGAAAGTTTCTTCACATAGTATGGCTGATTTTGATATTATGCAAAAACATAATTTAAATGCTGTTGAATGTATCGATATCAACGGAAAACTAACAAGTCAAGTTGAAGGATTTAAAAACAAAGATAGAATTGAAGCTAGAGATTTAATTGCTAATTATCTAAAAGAAAAAGATCTACTTTTAAAAACAGAAAACATTATTTCTAATGTAGGATTTTCACAAAGAAGTGATGAAGTTGTTGAGATTCTTGTTCAACCACAATGATTTATTTCAATGAAAAAACTTGCACAAAATCTTTTAGAGCATTTAAATTCAAAAGATAAAGTTTTATTTTATCCTTCTAAATTTAGAAAAACAATGATTTCTTGAATGGAAAATGTTCACGATTGAACAATTTCCCGTCAACTTTGATGAGGACACAGAATTCCTGTTTGATATAAAAATGAAGAAATTAAAGTTCAAAAACAAAACCCTGGTGCAGGTTGAATTCAAGACGAAGATGTTTTAGATACTTGATTTTCTTCAGGTTTAACACCTTTTGTATTTTTAGGTTGGCCACAAAAATTAGATATTGTTAAAAAATATTATCCAACAAATTTATTAGTAACAGGTTGGGATATTATCTTCTTTTGAGTAGCTAGAATGTATTTTTTAGCACTTGAAATCACAAAGAAAAAACCTTTCAATGCTGTTCTTTTACATGGTTTAATTCGTGATATGAATGGTAAAAAAATGTCCAAATCCTTAGGTAATGGAATTGATCCAATGGAAGTGATTGAAGAATATGGCTCCGATGTTTTAAGAGCTACTTTAATTTTTAATTCAACTCCAGGACAAGACATTAAATTCAATATTGAAAAATTAAATGCTGCTTGAAGTTTGAATAACAAATTATGAAATATTGCAAAATATATTAAATCTTTAGAATCTAAAAAAACAAAACAAAATTTTGTGGATTTATGAATCTTAAATAAATTAACTGTTTTAAACAAAACAATTTCCAAATATATGAATAAATATAATTTTTCATTAATTTCTAAATCTATAAACGAGTTTGTTTTTGAAGATTTTTCATCTTGATATATTGAATTAAATAAATTACATCAAAATGGATATCATTTAAGAAAGGTTCTTAAAAAAGTTTTAATTGTTCTACATCCTTTTATTCCATTTTTAACTGATTATTTATTTAAAGAAATCTTTAACGAAGAGCTACTTGAGCAAAAAAGATTAATGTTTAGAAATTATAAAAACACAGAAAAAATTGATAAAGTTATTGAAATTGTTTCTGAACTTAGAAAATATCGTGAAAAACATAATATTTCTAAAAAAGAAAAATTACAATATTGAATTAAAAATAATTCTTTAGATTCTGATTCATTGAACTTAATCAATAAATTAGCAATTGCTGAAATCTTTGAAAATAATGTTTCTATTTTAAAAACCAATAATTTCGAAATTTTCTTAAATCTTTCAGAATCCAAACAAAATGAAGAACAATTAAGAATAGAAAAAGAAATTAAATATTTAGAATCCGAAGTTCAAAGATCTTCTACAATCTTGTCAAATCCTAATTTCTTAGCAAAAGCACCTAAAGAAAAAATTGAATTAGAAAAATCTAAATTAGAAGATTATAAAAACAAATTAAATTATTATTTATCAAAGAAAAAATAAAAAAAATAAATTTTTGTTTTAAAATTTATAGCATAAAAAAGGAAAAAAATATGACAAAATACGTAGTAAGACACAATAATGCATGAGCTGTTAAAAACCCACAAGCAGAAAAAGTTACAAAAACTTTTGCAACACAAAAAGAAGCAATTGAATATGCAAAAAGCTTAAAAAAAACAACAAGTGTTATGGTGGAACAAGTTAACGGACAGTACAGAAAGGCATAAAAAAATGGCATAAAGCCATTTTTTTTTTTTTTTAGATTTAATTATTAAAAAATAATTTTATTTTTTTAAAAAACAAAACTTCTTGAAAGATAATAAATTGCTTCTGATAATGTTGGATGTGTATAAGTTGATTTTTGTAAATCAAAGATTGTTAAATTATTTTTAACTGCCAAAGCAATAGTATTAATTAAATTAGAAGCATCTTCTAAAAACATAAAGCAACCTAGAATTCTTCCTGTTGATTTTTCTACATTCATTTTTAAAAATGAAAATTGTTTTTCTAAGTTATCTGCATGAGCTCTTGGAAGTGAAGAAGCAGGAATTTCAACTGAAACAAAATCAACTCCTTCTCTTTCTAATTGTTTATCACTTAAACCAACACCAGCAACATCTTGATTTAAGTAAATTGCTCATGGAGTTGTTGAAACATCTAAAGTTTCTTCATTTTCGAATTCTAAAATCTCTTTTGCAACTATATCACCTTGTTTATATGCGATTGAAGAAAGCATCATTGAACCAGTTACATCACCAATTGCATAAACATTTTCTAATGAAGTTTTATTTCTGTGATCAACTTTAACTGATTGATTTGGATTTAATTCTAAGTTTAGATTTTTAAAGGATTCTGTATTAGCAACTCTTCCAACTGCAATTAAAACTCTACAAAATCCTAAAGTCATTTGTTCTTCATTTTCTATTAAAACTGTGTTTGCATCTGTGAATTTAACAACTTTTGAATTTTCATAAATTTTAATATTTCTTTGTTGTAAATATTCTTTAACATTTGATTGTAATTTTGTATCAAAGTTACCTAAAAATTCTCTTGATTCAACAATTGAAACTTCAGACCCTAAAGCAGAGAAAAGATAAGCAAATTCTAATGAAATAGGACCTGCACCAATTATCACTAGTTTTTTAGGAGCTTTATTAATATTTAAAAGATCTGTTGAATATAATAATCTTCCTTCATTTTCTACTAGTTCTTGTCCTTCTATGTTGATTTTTCTTGAAGAAGAACCACTAGATAGAATAAGTTTGTCAAAAGTATAATCTTCTTTGTTAACTCTTGCATTGTTTTGATCTAAAATTGTAGCTTCACCAAAAACAACTTCAACACCTGCATTAGTTAAACCATTTAGTATTGCGTTGTTTAATTTTTCTTTATTTTTCTTTCTTCTTGCTTGAATTTCAAAAAAATTAAAGTGCACTTTATGAGTATGAACTCCAAATTGTGAACTTCTTTTTACTTCTTCAAATACTCTAGCTGATTTTATAAGGGTTTTAGTTGGAATGCAACCTTCATTTACACAAGTCCCACCTAAATCTTGTCTTTCAAAAAGTACTACTTTTTTGTTGTTTTTAACCAATAAAAGTGCTAATGAATATCCACCTGGACCAGCTCCTAAAACAGCAATATCAAATTTTTTAATCTCTTTATTCATAATATAGCTATTATACTCTTTTCGTTGCTTTATCGAAAAAAATGCTAATTTTAATTTTTATTCAAAAAAAAAAAAAAAAATAGAACATTATGAATGATAACTTTAAAGTAATTACACAAGATTACTCTTCTTATTTATCTACTATTAAAGAAGCGATTAAAAAATTTAAAACTGTCGATAAGGTTTTGTTTGTTTGGATTGGAACAGTTGTTTCTTCTGTACTTTTTTGAATTTTATTTTTTGTTGGTTTATTTAAAGGATGGGGAAACGTAAATTATGCCTTAATTATAATTGCATTAATTTTAGATATTTTTGCTTTTATTGTTTATATTAGAGTAAAAATAAATCAAGAACGTATAAAGAAATTTTTAAATTCTTTACATTATATGCATGAAGAAAAAACTTCAGAACTAGTTGAGACATTAAATTTAATTAATACAAGTATTGGAATAAATGACTTAGCGATGTTTCAAACAATAAGACAAGAAACTACTGTATTAAATAATTTAAAAGAAGATTTTTGATGTTTTTTAAAAGGAGTTCCCTTATTTTTTAGAAAAAAACATAAAGAAGTTGTTATTAATTTTGTCGAATCAGTAGAATCTACACTTTCCAATATCAACCAACTTAATTATAGACAGTGAGAACGTAATAAACAATAGGGTGTAAGTTTAATTTCATTCTTTAGTTTATTTTATTTCCCGAACAAATTTTCTTTTTTGTTTGGGTTTTTTATTTTTTAATTCAATTTTCGTATTCTTTTTGACAATCTTCAACTACTTTTTCTATGTCAGCTTCATTAAAAATAATAGCACCAGAAGCTAATTCGTGACCACCACCATTTCATTTGATTGCCACATTTCTAACTACTGGTCCATTAGATCTAAATTCCACTCTTCAGTTTAAAGTTTCTTCTTGAACAAAGGAAAGTCAAATTCTAAATTCATCTATATTTCCAATAATATTTGGTCTAGAAGCACTATTAGATGTTTTGTTTAATTTTTGTAATTCCTTTTGATTTAAAACAAAATAAATTACATTTTTTGTCTTTTGAATTTTTGAATAAATATAAGTTTCAAACTCAATTTCTTTTAATGATTTTGCAGTTAAATGTGAATGAATTAATTTTGTATCAGTTCCGTTTTTTCAAAGTAATGAGGCTAAATTAAGTGTTCTGGCAGAAGTATTTGAATATAAAAATCTTCCTGAATCTGTATAGATTCCAAGATAAATTAAATTTGCTGCTCTTTGATTTATTTTTCATTTTGCATATTTTGCTAAATCAGCAATTTGTTCAGCGCTTGCTATATAAGAAGAATCAACTCATTTATATGTTGAATTCAAATCATCATCGTTTGGATGGTGATCAATTCTTAAAATAGCTTTAAATTTGTTTTCATTAAATAAATTTGCAAACTCAATTCTTTCTTTAAAATTAGCATCAACAACTATTGCTAGCGAATCTTCTAAAACATCTTTTGAAGGTATTGTATCATGCTCTAAATGAAGAAAATTGAAGGATTTTTTAGCATCTCCAACAGCGAAAACCTTTTTATTAGGAAAGTTAATTTTGATTAATTCCTTTAAACCAAATTGTGAACCTAAACAATCTCCATCAGGTCTAATATGGTGAAAAATCACAATAGAATCGAATTGTTGAATTAGTTCAAGTGTCTTCTTTTTATTACCTATTTTCATTTTTTTCGTACTCTTCCGCTATCTCTACTGCTTCTTGAACTAATTTTTTAATTTCTTTTTTGTTTCTTATATTTGCGCCAGCTGCTAATGCATGCCCTCCACCTTGATATTTGCTTGCTAAAGTATTAATAACAGGACCATTTGAACGAAGTCTTACTCTAATTAATTTTTCTTCATCTACAAAGAAAATCCAAACTCTGTTGTCCCCGATATTTGCTAGCATATTAACAGATGTTGCTTGCTCTTTTGTTAAATTAAATTTTTCTCGAATCTTTTGTGTCACATGGAAATAAATAACTTTTCCTTCTTTTTTATAGTTAGAAAGAACATAAGCTAAAAAAGCTACTTCATTTTCTTCTCTTTTTGAAAGTGCTAAGTGGATTTTGTTAAAATCAAAACCAGAATTAAACAAAAATGAAGCTACTGAAAAAGTTCTTGCTGTTGTAGAAGGAAAGAAAAATCTGTTTGAATCTGTGTAAAGCCCTAAATATACATATGAAGCTATCTCTTCATCAATTTCTCATTTATTTTTCAGCAAGAAATAACCTATCATTTCAGCAGCTGCAACAAAAGAAGAATCAACTCAAATATGGTTGAATTCAAAAGAAGAAACAACAGGATGATGATCAATTCTTGCAGTACATTTAAATTTATTTTCAGCTAATAAATAACTTTTTTCGACTCTTTCAGGACCTGCTGTATCAACAATGATGGCTAGTGAATTCTCAAAGTATTTTTCTTCAATTTCTTCTTCATCAATGAATGTAAAATTCATAAATTCTAATACTCCTGATGCATTTCCGATGAAGAATACTTTCTTATCCTTGAATCTTTTTCTAATAGCCAAACCTAAACCAAATTGTGAACCTAAACAATCTCCATCAGGCCTGATATGATGAAAAATGAAGATATTTTCATGTTCTATAATAGCGTTTTCAATTTTTTTATGTGTTCCTAATTTCATTTTTGTCTCTTTTATTTATGGTATTTTATGTTTTTTTGAATACAAAAAGCTCGATAAATTTGTTCTAGTACCAATAATTTAAATATTTTATGTGGGAAAGTTAGTTTTGAAAAACTTATTTTTTCTAAATTATTAATTTCTTGTTCTAATTTTTGTTCATCCACTCCATTAGAACCGCCAATTATTAAAGTAATATTTGCTTCATTTGTGATTGTTTTAGAAAATTCTATAGAATCTGGTTGTCTTGAATTTATAGTAAAAAGAAAAACTTTTGAATTTTTTGGAATATTTTTAATAATTTCTAAAGTTTCTAAATGCTTCTTTTTATCTATATTTACTTCTTTTTTCTCTTTTAAAATAATGAAATTAACACTACTAAAGAATTCAATTCTTTTTACAAATTTAGAATAAATTTTCTTCAAATCTTCTTCATCATTATTAAAATCAATAATCGTAATTTTCATAGCTAGTTTGTGTTTTTAGCTTGTAATTCTTTTTCCTTTTCAACTTTTAAATAAAACAATAACATTTGAATATCAGCAGGATTAACCCCTGAAATTCTTGAAGCTTGCCCTATTGTATTTGGTCTTATTTTCATCAATTTATCAACTGATTCGGAAGAAAGATTATTTACTTTTTTATAATCAATATTTGCAGGAATTTTTAGTTTTTCAAGTCTAATCATTTTTTGAGCATCATTATTTTGTTTTCTAATATATCCTTCTAATCTAGCTATAACCATGAGTTCATATGCGTATTCAAAATCTGGTAAAACATCTTTGTAATCAACAGTTGGACGAGAAATTAATTTAAGTTTTGAAGTTCCATCACTTACTTCATATTTCTTTCCTAATTTGTCTTTTGGAGAAACAAATTCTTTAGATAATTTATCTATCATTTTGTCGATTTTTCGATATTTTTCAATAATTTTTTCATATTCTTTTAAAGAAATCATACCTGTTTTTTTAGCATATTTAGCCATTCTAATGTCAGCATTATCATTTCTTAAAATAAGTCTGTATTCAGCACGAGAAGTCAACATTCTATATGGTTCTTTTGTACCTTTTGTAACTAAGTCATCAATTAAGACTCCGATGTATCCATCGTTTCGTAAAATCTCAATTGGTCTTTTTTTTAGAAGCTTTTCTTTTGCATTTATACCAGCTACTAAACCTTGAGCTGCTGCTTCTTCGTATCCGCTTGTTCCATTCATTTGTCCAGCAAAAAATAGATTTTTAACTTTTTTAGACTCAAGACTTCTTTTGAGCTCTAAAGGATTTAAAGCATCGTATTCAATTGCATAACCTCATTTAGCTACCCTAGCGTTTTTAAGTCCTGGAATAGTTCTAATTAACTTATCTTGAACATCAACAGGCATCGAAGTTGACATTCCATTAATATACATAATATCTTGTCTTTTTGTTTCAGGTTCGAAAAAAATTTGGTGTCTTTCTTTTGTGCTAAATCTAACAATTTTATCTTCAATTGAAGGACAATATCTTGGACCAACTCCATTAATAGCACCTGAATACATTGAAGATCTATTTAGATTTTCATTAATAATTTTGTGAGTTTCTTCGTTTGTATAAGTTAAAAAACAAGAAATCTGTTTTTTAATATTTTGCTTTGTTTTTGAAGAAAAACTAATATTAACTAAAGGCAAAACTTCTCTTTCCACTTGCGAAAAATCAATTGAATCGGAATAAATTCGTGGCGGGGTTCCTGTTTTTAATCTTTGTAATTCAAATCCTAATTCCTTTAAATTATCAGAAAGTAAATTCGAAGTTCTTTCATTATCAGGTCCAGATTTGTATTGTTCTTCACCTCTTAAAATTTTAGAATCTAAATAAGTCCCTGTTGTAATAATCAAAGATTTAGTTTTAATCAATCCAAGTTTTTCTAAATAAATTCCACTAATGGCTTTGTTTTTAACTTCTAATTTAGTTACCAAATCTTCTATTAAAGTAATGTTTTTGCGTTGCTTAATGTCTTTGAGAATTAATTTTGAATATTTTTCTTTATCTATTTGTGCTCTAATCGCTTTAACTGCTGGACCTTTTGATTCATTTAAATATTTAACTTGAATCATTGCTAAATCTGAAAAATAACCTTGAACACCACCAAGAGCATCAATTTCACGAGTTATTATACCTTTTGCAGGTCCACCAATTGATGGATTACATGGCATAGAAGCTAATTTATGTTTGTTTAAAGTAACTAATGCTACTTTTAAATTTTCAGCTTTAGAAAGGGCATAAATAGCTTCAATTCCAGCATGCCCTCCACCTACTACTATAGCATTAAAAAATAGTTGTTTTTTATTCATAAATCATTATCTCTCTTCTTTTTCTATCTTGAAAAGTTTATTTGTTAATTCAATGATATCTCCGGGATAAAGATTTTTACCTCTAGCTTTTGTAACTGTACCGTTGATTTTTACTTCATTTTTTAATAAAAAATATTTACTTTGTCCACCTGAATCAACGATGTCGATTTTTTTTAAAAATTGACTCAATTTTATACTTTCACCTTTAATTCTGATTATCATTATTTCCTTATTTTAAAATGTGATTAAACCAATAAGTTGTTTATTTTTCTTATTTGATTGTGAATTAATCAAAAGTTTTGTTTTATTAGCTGTTATGAAAAAATTAATCTTGTCTTCAAAAACATTGATTGCATCCTTTAAAAACTTGTAGTTTACTTTAAATGTTAAAGTTGGACCACTAAAAACGTGATTTTTTGTTTTGATTATTGAGTTACCTTTTTCATCTTCATTAAATTGTACTGATAATTCATCTTCTGTGATGTTAAAAATTAAAGTATTGTGTTTTTCAGATGAAGAAATTATTGTTGCTTTCGAAGTGATTTCTATTAATTCTTTTTTTTCTATTTGAAAATAATATTGAATATCATCTTTTTTTGGAAACACTGATCTTATATCTTTGTATGTTTCTTTAAAAAGAACGCTTTGAACTGTTGTGTTTTCAAAAGTATAGCTAATTTTTCAATCATCAATAAAGAGTTTGATATCTTCTTTTGCCTCTTCTAAAACAAAATCTTTTAAATTCTTGTTTTTAATAGCGATATCTAGTTCAATTGGATTTTCTATATTAATTGTTTCCATCGCAATTCTTATACGATCTGAAGCTGAAATTTCTAGATAGTTGTCTCTTGTTTTTAAACTTAAACAAGTAAATAATAAATAATTATTTTTTTCTTTTGTATTTTCTTTACTTGTGTAACAAGCAAAAATAGTGTTTTTTATAGCTTCTCTTAATTTGCTTGCGTTGATTATTAATTTTTCTCCTCTGTTTTTGAAATCTAATTCTGGAAACTCATCTACATCATTTAATTTAATAGAAAATTGGTCAAGTCCTGATCTTAAAATCACTGTATTGTCAACTTGCTCTAAAGAAATCTTGTTTTTTAATTTCTTTAGGATGTTTTTAAACATATTTGCATTTACTAACAAACGCCCTAGACTATTAATTTCTATAAATTCAAAATTAGGAATAAAACTTTGAATAGATAATTCTCTATCTGTTGAAGTAATTACTAATCCATCTCTTCTTAATTCTAATAATAATCCTCCTAAAGCAGAATATCCGTTTGAATTTGAAATAGCAATTAAATTTCTTTCAACATATTTTTCAAGTTTTTCTTTTTCGATTATAAATTTCATTTTTAAATTCCCTTTTAATTAATTATTTATTTTATATTACTTTATTAAAAAACAATAACAATAAAGATGTTAAAATGTTAAAAACTCTAAAAAACAACGAAAAAAGAAGGATTTTCAGTTAAAAAGTTTTTAACAATGAAAAAGCTAAAAGTTATAAAAATTTACCTATTTTTTCATTAATCTTTTCTATTGCATACTTAATCGCAGGTTCTTTCTCTTTCCTAACATTAATTTTGTTGATAACTGAAATAATTGTGGAATGATCCTTGCCTCCAAAAATCTGGCCAATGCTTTTCAAAGTTAAATCTAACAAGTTTTTAACAAACCAAATTGATATATCTCTAGCCATAACAATTTCTGTTTTTCTTGAAGTCCCAATGATTTCTTCTTTGTTTATTTGGAAATAATTAGCAACTTCTTCTATTATTTTGTTATGTGTTAAGTTTTCTTTATTTTTAACAATACCTTTGAAGATCCTCTCTATAAGTTCTAATGAATAAATTTGAATGGCTTCTCCTTCTGAAAAAAATTTAATTCTATTAACTACACCTTCGATTTCTCTAACTGATTTTTTGTTATAAACTAAAAAATCTAAAGCATCTTTTTCAAATTTTTCAGGATTTATATTTTGAAATTCAAGTTTATATTTTAAAACCTTTAAAAAATCTTCTTTTGTAGGTTTAGAAAACTCTAAAATTAATCCAGAATTAAAACGAGTAATAAACCTTTCTTCAAAACCACCTAAGACTTCTGGAGATTTATCCGAAGTAATGATGATTTGTTTATCATTTTCAATGAAATTGTTCACAATTTGAAGTAAAACAGACATTGTTGAAGTCTTATTAGCTAAAAGTTGAATTTCATCAAATAATAAAACATCTGCATAGCAAACTGCTTCCAAAAAATGATTAATATCTATATTTTCTTTTTTAATCATTCAATTAGTAATTAATGTTGTAAAAGCGCTTGAATGAATGTAATAAACTGTCTTCTTCCTTTTGATAAACTCATTTCCAATTGCATGTAAAAAGTGAGTCTTTCCAATACCTGAAGAACCATATAAAAATAAAGGAGAATAAATTATAGTTTCTGCTTCGATAATATTTTCATAAGCTTTGATTATGTTTTTATTAAAATTAGCAAGTACAAAATTTCCAAAATTATATTTGTTAGTTAAAATGTTGTTAAACTTAACATTTTCTTTATGTTCTGAAGCTTTTTGTGTTGAATTTGAAGAATAATCTTCAATTTTTGAAACTTTTCCAGTTTCATTTTGCTTTTGGAAATTAACTTCATCTGAAGTAGTTAAAGAAATTATTTTTTTAATTCCAGTAACTTCGAAAACTGCTCTTTCTAATAAATGCATTCATTTATCTTCGATTTCTTTTTTAGTAAAATTATTTTCAACTTTTAAAATTATTTCAACACTGGATTCAAATAAGACTTTAATTTTTCTAAAAAAACTATTGAAAATTATTTGATCATCAACAGAAGTTTCAAAATAATTCACTAACAAAAGAGTTGTATTTTTATTATCAATCGTTTCTAAAAAAATTTCATTATCATTTTTCTTCATAATATTTAAATTATAATTATAAAGCAAAGAGAATCTATAATTTCAAATTAAAATTTGGTAAAATTTTCTCTTATCTAATAATAAATACCATTATTTTGTGGTATTATTTAAATTCATCATATTAAGAAACTATTAAAAGGAACTAAAATGAAAAGAACATACCAACCAAATAAATTAAAACACGTTAAAACTCATGGTTTTAGAGCTAGAATGGAAACAGCAGATGGTAGAAAAGTTTTAGCAGCAAGAAGAGCAAAAGGTAGAAAAAGATTAACAGTATCAGATAAATAATGTTAAATTTTAAAAAAGTTCGAAAAAACTGACAATTCCAAAATGTAATCAATTTTAAACAACAAATAGTTAATAAAGAACTTATTTTATACTACAAAGAATTCTTTCAATTTGAATTAGGAATCTCGATTCCGAAAAAATTTGTCAATGCTGTAAAAAGAAATTATTACAAGAGACAAATTAAAATTATTATTCAAAATTATCTAAAAAATAAAAAAGAATTTAATGTTAAATTCCAAATAATACTTATAACAAGAAAAAGTTTTTTAAACTTGGATTTTAAAACAAAAGAAATAAAAATAAAAAATATTTTGAATGAATTAGAAAACATATGAAACAAAAGAAAGTAAGAGCTAGTGCCTACGATTATTTCAAAGGAAATACTCAAGGCGAAGATAAAAATAAACAAATCTTTAAAAGAGCACTAAAAATTTTAAAGATAATTTTTTATTTCTGTATTTTTGGAATTACTCTTACAGGGTGTATTCAGTCTTTTGTTATTAAAACTTCAACATCTTCAGGTTCTGGAACAGAATTTTATAAAAATAAAGAAGACATTATTCCAAATTACACAATTTTTGAAGCTACAAATAAAGCAGGTAAAAACGAAATTACCAAAGCAACAAAAAGTAATAATTATTTAATTTCTGAAAAAGATGCTCCAGTTTTAAAACAATTAAGAGTACAAACAGAAGCAAATGGAAATACTTCAAACAATTACGGTCAATATAGTTCCTTGATTATGTTTCATAATGCAGATAATACTTTTGAGTATGCTAAAGGAGATAAAACCCACGAATTTTTATTTTTAAATTCAGCAGAATCTAAGTATGATCCTAAATTTAATTGAACAGATATTAAATTACCATCTCCTAAGTTTTTTGCCCTAGTTGGTGATAAATACGCAGAAGAATTTCAAAAAACACAATTAGCAGTAAACCCTATCTTACAAAATCAAGGAAATTTCTTCTATACAGTCTCTAATCAAGCTGATCCAACAAATGAAAAATACTTTAATTTTTCAAGAGATATTATTCAATATCTTTATAATAAAACTATGAATATTGAAGGGTTTAAAACTAAACTTATACCTTCAATAAATGTATTAGAATCCTATAAAAATGAAGCAGATTTTGAAAAAATCAAAAAAGAATTACAAGCAAGTAATGATCCTGTCAAAAAAGAAGCATTACAAGTTTTACAAGATTATTCAACTCTAGCTAAAACAGTTTTAATCCCAACTAGATTTACACAAATTGATCCAGTTAATAACACTTATTCCTTTGCTTACAATCTAAATGATAATGATTATTACAACTATGAAGGAATTGCGTTTAGATCTGATTATCCAAACAATCCAATTGTTACTTGATCAGATTCTTGAAAACTAGGTCCTTTTTATTCTTTGATTGTTTTCCCATTATCTAAAATAATTTTAGGAGTGTCTGAATCACAATCGATTTGGGAATTAAATGGTTGAACAACAATATTTGCTATTATCGTAGTTGTTTTATTGACAAAAATTATTTCCTTTATTTTTAGATTTAAAACAATATTTGGTCAATCAAAACAAATTGAAATGCAGGCTAAAAAAGCAAAAATTGATGCCAAATACGAACCATATAAGAAAAACAAAATGATGCAGCAAAGACATAGACAAGAGGTTGCTGATCTTTATAAAAAGAACAATTTCTCACCTTTTGCTCCGTTCTCTCAAGTTTTAGTAACTATGCCTATCTTCATAGCTGTTTGACGGGTAATTCAAGGTATTCCAAGTTTAAAAGTTACTTACTGAGTTGGTTTAGAATTAGCTTCAATTTCCTATCAGAAGTTATTCGAAGGTTTATGACAATACCTACCGATTTTGATTATTGTTGTTTTAGTTCAAGCTGTACAACAGCTACTTCCTAAATATTTAAATAAGAAAAATACTAATCGAATTATGAATCAAAATGAATCAGAAACGATGAAAAAACAACAAAAAACGCAAAGAATTATTTCTATTGTTTTTATCTTCTTTGGAGTTCTATTCCAAGCTTCGCTACAAATTTATTGAATCATTGGTGGTCTATGAGAAATAGGTCAAACTTTAGGAGTTCATTATCTTCAAAGATCAACCTTCTTTAAAGAAAAAATGAGACCTTGACTGATTCAAAAAAAACTTTTATAAGTTTAAAAAATCCGTTTAAAAGTAGTAAAATATAATTAGGGCGAAGACGGAAGTTGAGGCGTCTTCTTTTCTTGAAAAAGGCGGGGTTTTCAAGTTATATGTTAATAGATAAAATGGCGCTCTTAATAAAATTATTTCTGTTTTTTTAATTATTTCATTTAAATTACTTTTTTAACAGAATTATTGTTTATTAATCATCTTGATCATCTATAAACTATAATTATTTAATTAAAAATTGTTAAATAATTCCTCCTATTTTATTTTTATTTTTTACATTATTTTTTAAATTGTTTTTTTTATTATTTTTTTTAAAACTCAAGATGTATTTTTGCTGCCAGCAATGGCAAACATTACAAATAATAATATAACTGGTCTTAATACAGTTATGTGACCTCCTAACCCATTTTGTTTATAATTTTATTAATTTATTATATTTGCCATTTATCTAAGTCGTATTGATATCAGGTCAGTACGATTTTTTATTCTTTTTTTTCTTTTTTTAATATGTTAATTTATAATATTTAGAAACACTATTTAGAACTATTTAAAAAGAGATAATATGAGCAAAATTGATTCATTAAAAACAAGTTTTGACACTAAGACTTTTGTTTTTGAAATCTTAGCTAGTTTTTTACTAATTTTGTTTGTTTTACTTTCTTATTATTCTTTTTTTAAAAGCAAGAAAAATAAAAATCTTTATCTTTTTTCAATTATTTTAACCTTTTCATTTTTCTTAACTATATTTTTAACTTTAGGAATTGCAGGTTTTGCAGCAAATCGGCCAATTAATACTTTTTTATTGCCCCAATTAGTTATTTCTGATGCTTTTATTTTGGGCATACAAAAGGATTTTCGAGGAGCAATTTTATCAAAAGGAATTGCTTATTTATTAACTGCGCAATTACTAGGTGTTTTATTAGCTATTTTAGTATTTTATGCTTTATTTAAAGCTCTAGAAAAAATGCAAACCACAGAAGAAGATCGAAAATTTTCTTTTCAAGAATTTTTGTTTATAAAAGAAGAAAAAATACTTGTTTTTACCTTTAAAGAACTCTTTTTCATCACAACTATGACTTTAGGCCTTATTACTATCCCAAGGATAAGTGGTGCAGCCAATTTTACATTTTTTAATATACTAATTATTGAAATTATTTTCATCTTCTTTTTACTTCTTCTTTCAGCTAGATTTGGCTTTTTTACTTTTACTTTTTTTAAATATTGATTAGATTTAGTTATTTTTTCAATCATAAGTTGAAAAAATAAAACTTTAGTACAAAATAAATCTTTAATCATTAATGTTTTAATTCAAAATACAATTAGAACATTGATTAGCGTTGTAGCACCGATTGTAATTTCGCTAATTTTATTAAGCATTTCTGCAAGTTCTAATCTCACTTTTAAATTTACATAAGATAGGAATTATTTATGAACAAACAAAAATTATTTAAGTCTTTTGCTTTGATTCTTACTCCAGCAGTTACACTTTCTTCTTTTATTTCCTGTTTTTCAACAGATTCAACAAATGTAACAAACAACTTTTTAGACTCTACACAAAAAGGAAATTCTATTTATATCCCACAATACCAGTTAGGTACTTTTTTAGAACAAAAACTAGATCAATTTGTTAATGTTAGTTATATTCAAAACAATGTGTTAGACCAATCTGAGGTTTTAATTTCTAATTTCAAAAAAAACTTATTACCTCATAAATATTTACAAATTAATGTAGATCAATTTAAATTAATTAATGCAGTAAATAAATTAAATGACACATTAGCACAAAATAAAAAAATAAACATTAACAATTTTTCATACGAAATTGAATACTCTCAAGTAAAAGAAAATGATCGGGACACATCTGTTTTAGATGTTCCGGTTAATATTAGATATTTTGATCCTTCAGAAAATAACAAATGAAAACGTGAGCAAGATTTTGTTGTTATCAAACAAGTACCAGGATTTAAAATAGATGAAGAAAAACAAAAACTTATAAATAAAGTTTTAAAATTAGATATGCAAAGCAACAAAGAAAATGCACAAAAATTTGATTTTAATGACAAATCAAAATATTCAACACTTTCTTTTGTTAAATTACTAAGATCCAAAGAAAAAATTTCATACAAAGAATCTTTGGTTCCTGAAGAACAAACAAAAGATAAAACTTTAGAAAAAACCAAATTCCTAGATAAAAATATTCAAGATATTTTCTTAGTTGATCAAAATGGTAAAAAAAATTTGATTTTTAATTTACCAACAATTGATGAAGGGGTAAATTATTATCTAAAAGATGTCAAAGTAGCAGATGACGATTTTTCTAAAATAGAAATTACATTAAGAGGTGTAGCTGTTGGTGAAAAAAATAATTTTGCTTCTTTAGATCTTCATTTCACTATTGCTTCAGATAACAATAACAAATTTAAAAACTTAACAGATGAAGAATTTTTAGAACTAAGTAAAGAAAAATTAAATGTTAGATTAAAAAATCATCTTTCATTTATTAATTATCCTTGAGATAAAGCAAATGTAAATGATTTTGAAATAACAAGCAAAAATTCAAAATACAATGCTTCAATTGTGCAAGTGTTAGAAAAATCTCAAGAAACAAGAAGTGCTAAATTAGCAATTAAATTTACTAATAAACAAAATCCATCACAAGAGCCAATTTACTTTGCAAAAACTGTTGGTTTACCAAAACATCTTGAACTTTTTAATAGAGAAGATTCAGCAACAGCTGAAAAACTAAACAAACCAGAAAGAGTTCACTTGACAATTCCTGAATTACCAAGAGAAAATCTATTACAAATCACAAATTCAGTAAATGAATTAGCAAATTCCTTTGCAACTCCAGGTGGTTATCAAGAATTTAGAACCTTTTACACAAATACTAATTTTACAGCTGCTTTACACATAGGTGAAGATGTTTTAGTGGATGCAGGAATGATTTTAAAAACCTTTGCCAAATCCAAAATTATTAGTGCTTATGCTTTAGAAACAAATGTTCCAGGATCAGGAATTGGAGCACAAGTAGCGATGGAAGTACAAGTAAAAGATCTTGATATTGACCAAAGCATAAAAGACAATCAACTAAGAAATGTTGATTCATTAATATTCTTCTTTATCCACTTAGATCCTTCATTTTTAAGCCAATTAGGAACTGTTACTACAGAAACCATATCTAATAGAAAATATCAAATAGTTAAAAATATTACTCCTCAAACACCAAAATACTTAGCAAAAGGTCAACCATTTGCAAAAATTGGTACAACAGAGGTAAATGGTGGTTGAACACCTCACACACATATTGAGGTCTATCCAGTTTATTACGAAGTAAAAGATGGTAAAAAACAAGAAGTAGATACATTTTTAAATTGAGATTACATTCCAGTTAAATTTAGTTCTTTAAGAGTATCATCTCAAAGATTTAAAGATTATGATAAAAATCCAAGCAGTGTAAAAGTAGTTGGAGTAAAAACATCAACAGCAAGACGTGTTGCAACTGAATTCAACAAAGACGGAACAGCAAAATCGAAACCAAGTTCAACAATTTTAGATAGAGATTATATAAACAACATACGTGAAGAATTTAATAAACTTCAAGCTTTAAATCCAAACTGAATCTTCCAATTTAGAACTAATAATCAATCCACAGTAAGATTAGAATCTTTATATTCAGAAGCAAATAAATAAAACAAACTAATTAAAGAGATATTATGAAATCAATATTTAGTAAAAAACTTCTTTTTCTATCAGTAAGTACAATAACTTTAGTCTCAAGTGTTTTAATTTCTTGTCAAGAAAATAGCCAAACTACAACCAAAAATCAGCAAACTACTTCTTCTCAAAAACCTTCTCAAAACAGTTCTAAATCTTCACAAGCAAACATTATTAAAGAGTTAACAACTTTAAATAAAAATGTTGTTGATAATGAACTAAAACCAATTCTTAACGAAAACCTTGGTATCATCACGCAATTAGCTATTCCTTCTTTATCCTATATACTAAAAGATTCTCTGCAACTAAAAGATAATAATTCAGATTCTGAAAACAATAATGAATCTGATTTGAACAAAACTTTAGCAGAGTTTGTAGTTAATCCAAAAATATTGAGTTTGTTGCCTAAAATATTACAAATTCAAAATGATTATTCTTCAAAATTAAAGGATTTAGAAAAAGAAGCAGCTTTAACTAATGAAAATTTCCAACAGATTTTAAAAGAACAAACTCAAAAGAAAATTGAAGTAATTATTACAAAACTTTCAAACTCTGACTTTAAAGCTCAAGATTTGCCAAATAATGCTTCAACTATAAATTCACAACAAGATTTTGAATTAGCAATTGAAAATTATGTTACTTATTCTTTAGTAACACTTTTAAACAAAAATAAACAAAATATTGAAGAAGAAGTGGGTAACAGCCAAGGTACAAATATAATTGATTCATCAATTTTAAAAATTTATAAAGATCTAGCTTATCAATTAACTTCGCAATTAAAAAATCCTTTACCATTTATTATTTCTTATTTTAAAAAGTTATATCCTAATCCAACAGCTACTGATGTCGATAAATTCACAAAAGAAGTTTTAGCAAAAACTTTCGAAAACACAGTAAACAAATTCTTAGTTTTACTAGATGTTTAAAAAACAATAAATTTTTTACAAAATCCTATAAATTTATAGGATTTTTTATTTTTTTTACAAAATTAGCCAATTTTTTCAAAAAAAAAAAAAAAAAAGTACAATTTAAAAACAAAGAATTTTTTGTTGTCAAAAAAACACAGATTTTTAAAAATTTTTACATACAAAAAATCAACTCAACTATAACTAATTTTTAAACAAATTTATAAAGGAAATTATAAAAATTAAAAGATTTTATTTTCTTCACTCTCTTTTGTGTCTCTTTTTTCAGGAATATTAGCAATTTCTTGTGGTCAAACCACAACTACTGTTCAACAATCTCGAACTCCAAAAACAGAAACCACACAATCTCGAAAGCAACAAACTCCAAGTACAACTACTGCACCACAAACTAACAACAATACTACAAATAATGAAGATGATTCAACAAACAACAAAGTAGAAGAACAAGAAGCTCAAACTCCAGATGAAGAATCACAAGATGAAAAAGCTTTAGTACAACAATCATTTTCTAGTCAAGAAGAAGAAATAGAAAAAGAAATAATACAAGCATATAAAACACAATTTATTCCAAATATATCTGCTATGACTCAAAATTATTGAATAATTATTAAAGCTTATATAGAAAAAACAAAAGAAAAATTTAAAAACAATAATAAAGATATTTCTGATTCCGTTCAAGATTCCGATCTACATAATAATGGATATACAGAAGCAAAAAAATAAATTAAGTGAATTTAAAACTAAATTAGAAGAATTACAAGCCAAAGCTATAAAAGAAAGCGTAGATTTCTTACCAATTTTAAAAAAGTTTTAATTTCAAATTTATTAAAATTATCAACTGAATTTAATAAAGAAAGAGATAAATTTGAAAAAAATTTACCTGATAAAAAAGATATTAAAACAAAAGAAAATTTAAATACACACTTATCTTCATATACTAAATACACAATGTTTAATTTAGAAATTGAATTGATAAATAAAGCAAGACAAAAAATTACAAAAATTAAATCTTTAGATGAACTCAGATCTTTTTCACTAGAAATATTAAAAACAGTAGCTAAAAGCTTCACAAAGCCATTGATTTTAATTGGAACAAGACTAAACCAACTTAAAAAAACAATTGATTTTAATGTTCAAGAAGTAATTGTAAATAATGTTAAAGAAGCTTCAACATATGTTGGTACTAAAACAAAAGAAATAGTATCCAGTAAATAAATTAAATAATAATTTATTAATATAAATCATATACATATAAAAAAATAGATAAATTGCTTTATCTATTTTTTTATAAAACTTATTTTATCATCATCAAAAACAGTATCAATTATTAAATAGTCTTGATTTTCTGAAGGATTGTTCAAGTGGTTTTGAATATCATTATGAATACAAAATAAATAATTACTTAAAATATCTACAAAAATACTTTGAAAACAAGCAATTAAACCTCTAGCTCCCAAGGATTTATCATAAATTTGATTGATTTTAAAAATTAAAGTTTTTCATTGTTCATCATTTAGTTCGCTTAATTTGATGTTTTTTACACGTTTAAGTCAATTATTTAGTTGATTAAATTTAGAAGTAATAATATCTTTTTTAATTTGATTATCACTTATAAAATTAAAAGGAACAATATTTTTAACACCAATTCTGTTTAGGATTTCAGGTCTTTTTAGTTCTTTATTAAAGTGATTTTCAACAGCTTTGGTAAAAGTTCTTCTTGTTTCTTCATCAGATGAATCACTACCTTGTTTTCCTACTTCGCTAACCCCTAAATTGGAAGTAAAAATAATAAAGGTTTCTGAAAAATCAACTAATTCTCCTTTTGATGAAGTAAGACGCCCGTCTTCTAAAATTTGTAAAAATTTATCCAAAATTCTTCCATGTGCTTTTTCGATTTCGTCAAACAAAACTATAGAAAAAGGCTTCTCTTTTATAGCATTTGTAAGTTGACCACCTGCTTCGTGACCCTCATAACCAGGAGGAGCACCAATTAATTTTTGATCACTATGTTCTAAGTTATATTCTGACATATCAAAACGAATTAAATGATTTTCACTACCAAAAATAAATTCAGCAAGTGCTTTAGAAATTTCAGTTTTACCTGTACCTGTTGGACCAGTAAAAAACAAAATTCCTTTAGGTTTTTTCTTTGTATCTAAAGAATTTAAATCTGATAAACCAACAAAAGATCTTATTAAAGTTTCTTTAATTTTCTTGATAGCAAATTCTTACCCTTTTACCCTTTTACTAATTGTTGTTTCAAAATTTTCTAATTGTGAAGGAGAAATCTTTTCTCATTCAGATTGTTTTTTATTGAAAAATATAGTAGTGTATAAAGACTTGAAATTTTCAAATTTAGAAATCTGAGAAACTTTTAAAAGTTGAATAAGTTCCCTAAAAGATAAATCATTTGTAAGAGAAATAACTTCATCAAATTGAGAAGTTTTTACTTTTATAGGTTCAGTTAAATTTTTATTAAATTCATCTTTTAAAATAATTTCAAAAATTTTCTTTCTTTCTTCGCTGTCCGGTTTTGCTATAGAAATGAAGTTAATTTCAGGATTTTTGTTGTAAATGACATTGTTTAAATCATCTTTGTTTTTGCAAATAAAAATCAGTTTAAAGTTTGACTTTTTAACACCAGCAACATTGTGTTCTAAATTATCAATAAAAGTTTTGATTAAACCAGCTAAAACACTACTTGTAACGCTTTGATCACCGTTTTGAGTTAGTAAGTCTCCACAATCGATTATATAAACTCTTTTCTTCTCTTTTTCATTTACTAAATCATTTTTGTAAGCATTTACTTCTTCAATTATAGAGTTAATAAATACAGCGATTGGTGGTATTTCATTGCCAGGATTTTCTAATTCTTCGGATAAAAGATCATCCTCATTTTCATAACTTTGCTCTTCCACAGGTTCGTTTTCTTCTTTGTTGTTAATTAATTCCTCGAGGTTTCTGTTTAAATTTGTAATTCCTGTACTAGGTGAAAAGTATTTAATAGTTTTGTAATTTAATTCTCTGAAAACTAAAGACAAAAACTTAGGTAAATCTATAAAAAAACTAGTTGGTACTTCATTTAAATCTCTTAAAACTTCTTCTTTTTTAAAGAAATTTTTAATATCACTGATAAAAATATAATCAAAAATATTTTCAGAAAGAAGCAAAATATTTTTTTGAGCAGATTTTACAAAAATAGATTCGAATGCTTTATAAAAACTCATTTTTTACCTTGTTCTTGATTTAACAACAGAAACTCTTGTTGCTGGTTTATCAGTTTTTAAATCTCTTTTTACTTTCATATCTTGTATGCTATAACCGTTTTTCTTGATATCTTCGACAATTTTGTTTGCTGATTTTTCACAAGCGTGACCAATGTAATTTCCCATTTTGTATGAAATTTCTAGATTACCATCAACAACTACATCTACATAATTGTTGTTTTTGTTTACAAACCTAAATACTTTTCTAATAATTCCTTTATCAGAAAGACTTGTTTTTAATACTTTATTTAAAACGAAACCTTCAGATTCTTTTAAAGACTTAGCAACTACTTTTACTTAAGAATTAATTTTTTGGATTTCTTCTTTTCTTGTGTTTATTAGATAAACTAAATCTGAAATATCTTCAAAATTATTGTATTGTTTAATGAAATTTTTTAATTCATATCTAATTTCTGAAGATTCGTTTTCAAGATTTTTATCAATTCACTCAAACCTTTGTTTTCTAAAAGAATTTAATTTTTCTTGATCTACTTCTCTTTTTAAAAATTCTGTGATTGTACTTTCTATTAATTCATTGGTAAGTTCCGAATTAGTAGTTTCTAAGTATTCAATTGCTTCATAATCAACGATTCCGTATTGAGTATAAAACTGGAACACATTTACTTTTGCGTTTTTTGAAACTCTATCTAAATAGGCATTAATTTCCTTGTTTCAATCTAAATTAGAAATTCTTTTAGATAAGTTATGGAGTTGTTTTAATCAATTTAATCTAATATAATTTCTAATTCCTTCTCCTTTTTGAAAGGTATTTCTTAATTCTTTTAATTCGTTGTAATAATTTTCTAAATTTTCTTGAAAATTTTTGTCAAATGCATTTACTTCTTTTAAATTTTCAATTTCTCTTAGTAAAGAATCACATTTTTTAATTTCTGGTTCATTTAAAGTTAAAAATGTAGTTTGTGACATTTTGTCTCCTTTGATTGTTAGTTTTAAAGTTTATTTTTTTCTTTTACTTTTCTTCAAGTTTTCTTCTTTTTTCTTCTTCAATTCGAAATGTATTTATTTTATTAGTAATATGCTTCAAATCTCTAAATAATAATAAATATTTTCTATATTCTTCTATGGTAAATTTTTTGTTTTCCACAGATTTATGAGATATTTCATTTCTCCATCTCCTCAAATCTTTTAAAATTCTACCTTCTTCATTAGTAATGGCTTTTTGTTTAACTAAAGCATCGATTTCAATATTAATATTTTCGATTTTACTATCACTCAAACAAATTTCCATTTCTGTGTTAATTTTATTTGCTAAAAATGCATATTCTTTTCCTAAATCTTGTTGATAAACATCAGAAATATGTAATATTTCATTGCTAAACTCTTTGATTTCTGAAACATCTACAAAAGCTTTATTTTTAGTACAGAAAGTTTCTACTTCGTTAATAAAATTATTGAATTTAATAATTTCCATTTCGCAATTTTTTTTGAAAGAAAAATCTGTTCTTGTTGAAGTTTAGAAATATCTTTATTTTTAAAAGTGTAAACAATTTCATTAAGTGAATTTTTAAGTTCTTTATATTTGTCTTTTAAATCTTCAACATGTTTTGTTAAACTTCAATATTCTAAAAAAGGTAAATTATTGAAAGTGATTTTTTCAAAAATAAAGTTCTCAAAACAAAATTCAAAAATCTTATTATTTTTATAAGATAAGGCATTAGTTTTTTCATCTTCTATTAAACGTTGTTTAATATTTATTCCCTTGTTATCTAAAAGTTTTAAAAAATCTTTAGCAATATTTTCGTTTTTACTTCATAAATCAAAAACATTTCAATCTTTAAAAATATCTTCAATTTTAAACAAAGATGAACCAACAACTCAATTAAACCATTTTTCAAAAAGTTTTGGATTTTTAGTAGCTTGAGAATAAAAAAACTCTCTTACAAAATCAGGAATTTGTGTAGATTGATTTAAATCAAACGCTTCGATACTGTTAATCTTATTTTTTAAAAAATCTAGTACAATCTCTTTTAAAATCAATTGATTTTCTTCATTTTGTTCTTCAAAATTAACGTTTACAAAATGAGGAGAAATTTCAAATTTTATATTTCTATTTTCTTCTTGATTATTAATGATAATTAAATCTTTTTTATTAGATTCGAAAATAAAATTTAATTCTTTCTTTTCATTTCAGTAAACATTATTTCAACCGAGACGAGACAAAACGTTCATTTTGCTTTTTAATTTTTCAATTTGAGAAGGATTTAATAATTGTTTTTTAAATTTGTCTAGTATATACGTCTCTATTTTTGCGCAAGTATCAATATTTTTTATAGATTTGAAAAACCCATCAATTTGTTTTTGAAAATAATTTGAAGAATCAATTTCTGGTTGAGAAAGATAATTCACAATAATTTCGCTCAATTCATTTGTAGGTTCTCAAGTATATATATCAGAACTATGATAAGCGAAGGAAATATTTTGCATTATAAAATTTATATTTTCGTTATCTAATTCTTTTTCAATAGAAGGTAAAACAGTCTTATTATTTTTTCTATATGTTTCAATAATTTCTGAAATTGCAATAGCTCTTTTTCTTCTTTTTTCTTTGTGTTCTTCTATATTTACAACGTTTTTAACACATTTTCTTAGTTCTTCAAGCAACTCTTTATTGTATTCAATAGCTTGGATATTTCTTCCTTCTCTATATTCTACTGTGTTATCTAATTCAGGAATGACATTAATGTATGCATATGTTTTACCTCTTTGATTTCTTGCTTCAAAAGATTTAAAAACATTTTTATCAAACAACTTTTTTAGATCTTTGTTTAAAGATAGATCACCTACTAAAATATCATTTAATTCAGTGTAATCAAAACTAGGATTTTGTAGTATTTTTTCATTTAATTCTTTTTCTCTTAAGTTAACAATTTGTCTTTGTATTAGCTTTACAAGTAAAATTTGAAAATAAACAAACAACTTTTCTTTTATATTGTATTTTTCTTTAAATTCTTCTTTTAATGTTTTATCTAAATTAATGCTTTTATCTTTGATTTGCGCACCCATAAATAATGGATAAAATAAAAAATTCTAACTTTTCTAATTCAACATGTTGTCTATAAGTAAAATCAATTTGATATTCTGCTATTGGTATTAAAAAGTGTTCAAAACTAATTTTGCTCATATCGTTCCTCGGTGTTAATAATAGTAAATTTATTTTGTTCAAAAACATTTACGATTTTTCTTAAAATTTCAGAATTTATGCTTTGGTAATATCTAAATGCACCCACTAAAATGAGTTTATTTCTTGCTCTTGAAATAGCAACATTTATTCTTTCATTACTATTTAAAAAACTTGTATTTCTTTTTTTATCGCTAACAATTCTTTTTTTCTCCTATTGAAGAATTTGAAACATCTTCTAATCTATTTTTCGCTCTTATAAAATCAACGATGATAATTTCTTTCTCACGACCTTGAAAGTTATCGATTGTGTCAACTTTTATTCCTTTGAAAATTTCATCCTGAGCAAAAATTTGTTTAATTAAATAACTTTGATTTCTAGTTAAACAAATTACACCAATTTCTTTTTGAATGTTTTTATAAATTTGTTTTTTGTTATTACTTTCGATTATTTTTTTAACAATCTTTTTAATAACTTCAGCATTATACTCATTTACTGTACCAGTATTTTCTGCTTGGAAATTTTCTCTAAAAATAAAACTTCTTTGATCAAAACTTTCAGTTGCTGATTTAGAAGATCGATGCAAGTTCAAGATAAAATAAGAAGACATTTTTGGAATAGGAGCTTTTGCAGGAATATTTACATTTTTTTCTCTTAATTTTTGAACATAAGAATCATTTAGATAAGAAGTGTCAAAAATTATAGGATTTATAGCATCTAAATTATTGTGTGCTCACTCAAAAGACATACCTTGAAAGCCCCTAGGTTTTGCTGGTAATTCTAATTTTTCCATATAATCGTAACTAACATTAACTACATCCATAATTTCTTGTGAAAATCTATGTGATGTTTTTAAAAACTCATATGTACTATTATTAAAATTCAAATTTTTTAACTGATTAGCTTGTGTTTTAAAGAAAGAATTTTTATAAAGTTGGTCAATTTTTTCTCTAAATTTCTTTTTATCAGGGTCTTTTATAAGACTACTTTCTTCATCTTCTTCCTCTTCATCATCATATTGATTACTTTGTGAATAGGTTTGAATTGGTTGTTCAGGTAGCCCATCGTAAATTTGATCAATAATATTTGGTTCAAATTCACTAGAAGGAGGAAGTTGATTGTAATCTCCTGAAAAAATAACTTTTTCAGCCAAAATAATTCTTGCAAAAATTTCTGGAGTAGAAGATTTTGAAATCTCATCAATAATAACAACACCAATTGGGTATTCAGTAAATAAATCTTTAGGTTCTACGTCAGCAACACCAACACCATTTTTATCAGATAAATTAATTTTTGTACTTGTAGTTGTAGTGATACCAATAACGTTTATTAAGTTATATTCAAAAACAAATTTATTAAAATCACTTTCTAAATAATTGTTTTGTTCATTGGTATTTTCATTATAAGTTTTGTATAAATCCTTCAAAAATGAAGCGTTTTTTGTTGAATCTTTGTTCAAGATTTTATTTTTTAGTTCTTTAAAATTTTTAACACCTCAAACATTAATGTTGTTATCTTGCGCAAGTTTAAATAAAGCATCTATCAAATTTAAAACTTGATTATTTTTAACTTTATTTTTGTGTGTTTCTATGTAATATTTGTTTATAGAATTTATGTTATTGATATCGAAATCTTCTTTTATTAAATGCTCTTTTTCAAATTCAAAAACAGTATTTTTTTCTATTCTTTCAATTAATGTGTCTAGATAAGCGCTAAATCCAAAATATTCTTCAACATTCAAGTTTGTTTTTACGATTCATGCTTCAATTTCTAAAATTTTTTCTTGTAAAACAGAATTTTCTTCTTGTGGATTTTCTAATCAATGTTCAATTTTAGAAATAAAATTAGGATAAATTTTTGAAGTTTGAAAATCATTGTTTCTTTTTGAATTATAATCAAATTTAAAGATTATATAGTTTGGATTATTTAAATTATTTTCATTTAAACGATCCATAAAGTTTTCTATAGCTTCATGTGTAGAAGAGGTAATTAAAATATTTTCACCACGTTTAATAAATTCTTCAGCCATTGCACAAATTGTTTGTGTCTTTCCCGTTCCTGGAGGTCCTTGTAAATAAAATACATCTCTAGAAGCTATTGCTTTTTTAACACTATGTTCTTGTTTTTCGTTTAAGTGATATTTTCGTTTTGTACTTTCTTCTAACTGTGTATTTCTTAAAAGATCTGAGTTAATAGTTTGTGGATTAAAAATCGAATGAACCATATATGGATTCTTGTAAAATCCTTTGTATATGTTTGCAAATGCACCCAAATATCTTCTAATTTTAGTAATAAATCCTGTTTGATTGTCATTAAGAGTAAAAATAATGTTACTTATTTTATCTTTTACAAAATCAGAAATTGGATAATAATTTAAAATAAAATCATCGTTATCTTCATCTTTTTTAGTACTTCATTTTATAGTAACGTTTTTGTAAACACTTTTTATACCTTTGAGTTTTTTTAAACTTTGTAATCTTATATTTTTTGAATTAAAAATGTTTTCATTAAATTCAATACAATTATTAATGCTTGAAATTTCAGATTTTAATTGATTTTGAATACTTAATAATTTATTTAATTCTATTTTAAAATCGTTTTTAGTTTTCTGATTTTTCTCTTCAATTTCTTTTTTCTTTTGATTATTATTTACTATAAATGTGTTTACTTCATTTAAAAAATTCTGTGTGTTAAAATTAGAAAAAACACTAATATCTTGGTCTTCAAAAGTATCAATTATTGTATTATAAGTATTTTATAACTCTAGAAGTCTTTGTTGTCTTTGTCTGTTTTTTTGTTCAATTTTATATTGATATTGAATGTCTGCATCTCTTTGTCTTTGTTCAAACTCTAAATCTTCTTCCTCTTGAAATCTTGTAATAGTTGTTTGAATAATCACCCCTTTTTCTATATTTTCTTTTTCTTCGTTGATTTTTAAATACTTATTTAGTAGTTGATTATTATTAATGATTTTGTCAATTAAAGATTTATATTGAATTTGAGTCTCTTCAAATTCCTTATTAATTTTTCTTCTTTTTTCTTCATTTTCTCTATATTTTTCGCTTAATTCTGACTTTTGTGCTTTGTAAGATGCAATAGTATTTTCTAAGGTGTCAATATCTTTTTGTCTATGAGTTAAATATTCATCTATAGTTAGTTTTTAATTTAAGTTATGAAGTTTAATAGGAAATGATTTTCCTGTTCTTTCATCATTTAAAAATAAATTTCTTTTTGTAGCTATATCTGAAGAATAAGAAAAAATAGTGAATTTCTCTTTATCAATTTCAGAAATATTAAAGATTTTAGATTTATTTTCTTCCATAAAAATAAAGTCTTTATCATTATCTTTTATTTTGTCTAAAAAAAGCTTTTGAGTTAAATCTAAAAGTTCATTTCAACACAATTTGCTACTATCTTTTGGACAAGCAAACAAAAAACGATCAATTAAATCAGATTTATAAATATCTAAAATTTTAGGAATTTTTTCACTAAAAAAATTAACAAATTCACTATAGTTGCTTGGACTAAAACTAGAAATATTTTCCTGTGTCCTTAGTAAAAACTCAGGTTTGAAATAAGAATTGTGCACAGGATTATTTAAATGAGTAAAATTTAGTAATGAAATTCTGTTTATAGATATAACAGGAAATTGGATAACAAAATGTAAGTTTGATACTTCAATACACTCTATATCAAAAAATAAAGCAGCTGTATTTTTACCCCACTCTTTAATAACTTCTTTGTTTTTACCAATAATTACAAAACCATCAAATTCAAGTTTTTTATTTTTTTCTTTTTTATCTTTTAATTCATTAGCGAATTTTCTTGCTTTTAAATTAAGTCTGATCACTTGATATTCTTCTAAATTAGAAAAATCCTTCAAAAATTGGTGCAGTTTATCTTTTATATTTTTAATTTTTGGATAAACATTATCAAATTCACCACTCTTTTTAAGAGCGCTTAAAAGTGTTATGTCCTTTTCGAAAGCACCTCAACTTCTTTTTGCCACTCCTGATCTAATAGGTTTATCTCAGTGCTTTTCATCATAAAAAAATTTTAATGTAGTTGCCTTGTTTTCCTTAAACGAAAAAAACGCAAAAAGTAAAACTTTTTGTGCTAAATTAAATAAATATTATTTTACTGTTATATATATATATATATATATATATATATATATATATATATATATATATATATATATATAAATTCTCTCTTGTATCATCTTCATAAATTATAGTAGTTTTGATAAGTTAATTATAAAGAAATTATTAATATTTTATTAATTTTTTTGTAATAAAAAATATTATTTAAATGTTGTAAGTTGTAAAATAACCTATAAAAAAAGACTTTTTATTTTAAAAGTCTTTTTTTATAGGTTAAGCTAACACCTTAATTATTGTTTTTCTTACAGTATCTTTGTTTGTATCAAATCTAGGTCCGTGAGCTTCATCAGCTAAAAATAAAGCAAACTCATCTTCTTTTAATTTAATAATATTATCTTCAAAATTAAGAATATCACCTTTATAAAAACCTACATCAGTTTGATCTGAATATTCTTGTTGAGCGGAAGTTAAGTGATCTTTCGCTAAATGAATGAATTTTTCAGTGTTATCACCTGCAAAATGAATATCAATGTATTTTTGATGAAGTTCAAAAACAAAGTTTTCCCTGTTTAAAGAAGACATTAGTTTATTAACAAAAAATACTTCTTTTTCCTTTATAGGAGTAATGCCTTCGGGTTGTTTTCTTCAATCGTTTTCTTCTAATCATTTAACAACAAGTTCTAATCTTGGATTAATTTTTGTATATTTATGAAGGTTTTTAATTTTGTCTATAATCATATTAAATTACACAAGCCTCGCATTCATCGTAGTTTTCTGAGTCTTCTAAAACCTCTTGTCTAATACGTACATAATAAATAGAACCACAACCTTTTTTAAATGCTCTAATGTAAGCTTTGTTTAAATCTCTAGTAGTTGCTGTGTCTTTTAAAAATAAAGTTAAAGAAATGGATTGGTCAATGTGCTTTTGAGCTTCTGCTGCAATGTCAATAATTGGATCAGGACCTAATTCATATGCACCTAATGAATAGAATTTCATATTTTCTTGATTCATTTTGTAAGCAGGAACATATACTCTACCAATTTTTCCTTCTTTTCTGGTTTCAACAGGAGCAACTACAGGTTGTAGGCTTGGTGTACAAGAAGAAAGGTAAGAAATTGAACCTGTTGGAGCAACAGCCATTAGATGTGAATTAGCAATACCAACTCTTTTAATGTTTTCAACTAATTCAATTCAGTCTTGTTTTGTCGGAATAGTAACTTGATATTTTTCAAACACTTCTTTAATTTTTTGTGTCTTTGGTTGATATTCTTTTTCAGATACTTTTGTATATTTGTCAAAATATGAACCATCAGCAAATTTGGATTCTTTAAAATGTTCAAAAGCACCAAATTTTTGCGCTAGAATAGAAGAAGATTTAAATGCGTGATATGCCATTGTGTAAAAGAAAATATTGGTAAAATCAAGCGCTTCTTTTGAATCATAGTAAATGTGATTAGTAGCTAAAAAACCATGTAAGTTCATAGCACCAAGACCAACAGCGTGGTTTTTGTTATTTCCATTTTCAATAGAAGGTGCTGAAGAAAGATCAGAGGTTCTAGAAACATGATCCAGAGAAACTATTGCTTGATAAACTAATTCACCAAATTCTTTTCCACTTTCCATTGCTTTATCAATATTTAATGAACCTAAATTACAACAAATATCTTCACCTTTTTTAGTAAAAGTTAAATCAGGAAGATATTCAGAAGGAGTTGAAGGTTGTACAATTTCTGAACATAAATTAGACATTACTATTCTATTTTTATGTGCATTTCTTCTATTAACTGTATCATCAAATAAAATATATGGATAACCACTTTCAAAATGCAATTCTGCTATAGTTGTAAAGAGTTTACGTGCATTTATAAAGTTTTTTTTAATGTTAGGATTTTCAAGCATTTTGTAATATTCTTGAGTGATTGAAATATCAGAAAAAGCTTTTTTGTATTCTCTTTCAACATCGTAGACACTAAATAAAGCCATATCTTTGTTATCTTTTGCTAATTCAAAAGTAATATCCGGGATAACAACACCAAGTGAGAGTGATTTAATTCTAATTTTTTCATCAGCATTTTCTCTTTTAGTATCTAGAAAACTTAAAATATCAGGGTGATGCACATTTAGATAAACAGCTCCAGCACCTTGTCTTTGACCTAGTTGATTAGCATATGAAAAAGAATCTTCAAGTATTTTCATAACAGGAATTACACCTGTTGCTTGATTTTCGATTTTTTTAATTGGTGCACCCATTTCTCTTAAGTTAGAAAGTAAAATAGAAACACCACCACCTCTTTTGCTAAGTTGTAAAGAAGTAGTAACTGCTCTAGAAATGGATTCCATATTATCTTCAATCCGAATTAAATAACAAGAAACGTATTCACCTCTATTTTTTTTACCAGCGTTTAAAAATGTAGGAGTAGCTGGTTGAAAACGACCTAGCATTATTTGTCTTAGAATGCTTGAAGCGCTTTCTGAGTTACCTTTTGCTAAAAACAAAGCATTTAAAAGAGCTCTTTCTTGAAAATGTTCTAAATATTCTTGCGAATCATTAGATTTAAGAGCATAACTTGAATAAAATTTAAGAGCCCCCATAAAAGAAGGAAAATGGTGTTTATATTTGTATGCTTCTTGAGTTAGTTTTTCAAGTTCTTCAAAAGTGTATTCATTAATTACTTTTTCATCATAATAATCATTTTCAATTAATCAAGTAATTCTTTCTCTTACTGAGTTGAATTTTCTATATCTAGGTTCAATATGATGTTTTATATAACTATCAGCTGCTTGTTGGTCAAATTTATAAGATTCTTTGTATTTTAAGAATAATTTTGACTTAGCGTTTAAAGTAATGTACTCTTCTGAAACACTTCCTGTTAAAGTGTTGTTATCTACTTGTTTTTTAGTCATAATACAAACCATTTCCTTCTTATATTTTTTAAATTTATCTTTATTTTGCTTGATTTTTTTATTAAATGGAAAAATTAGGAACTTTTATTTCAAAATTTCTTAATTATATTTTGAACATTTATTACATCTGTTTGAGTACCTAAGAGTTCAAATTGATATAGTAAAGGTACTTGTAATTTTTTAGATAAGATGGTGCCAGCGATTGCAAATGTATCACCAAAATTTGTATTACCTGAAGCAATAACACCACGGCAAAATTTTCTATTAGATTCATTGTTTAAAAATTGAATTACTTGTTTAGGAACAGCTCCTGATGTTTGATCTCCACCACCACTGTATGTTGGGCAAAACATTACATAATCACGATTAACATTAATTTTTTCTTCCATTTCAACTGGAATTCTTACGTTATCAAAACCTAGTTTTTGAATAAATCTATGAGTGTTGTTAGAAATAGATGAAAAATAAACTAAAAAAATTTCTCCTTCTGGTTTTTTAATTAATTTTTCATCTACTTCAATAATATCTTTGTGCATAATTTAAAAATCTCAATCTTCGTCTTCTGTTTCTTCACTTACACCCATAACATAAGATGAACCATTTCCTGAAAAAAAGTCGTGATTTTCATCTGCTCTTGCTGAAAGTTGGTTGAAAATTTCAGGTTCTATTCTTGTTTCTTCTTCTGTAAATGGAGAGTCATAACCTAGGTTTTGTAAGAATTTTCCTGCATTGTAAACACTAAATTTAATAGCTTCTTCTGCAAGTCCTACTTCTGAATAAAGTTCATTTAAATAAGTTTTTTCTAAATCAATTAATTCATAAAGTAAGTCAAAAACAAATTTTTTCATTTCTTCTTGTTTTTTAAGAGGTAGTTTTTCTACTTTCTTTTGATATTTATATCCTGAATAGTAGTTGTGAATAACTTTATCTCTTAAAATTAATCTGATGATATCTGATGTGTTAGGAAGTTTTGATCTAGCGGATAAATAAAATGGAAGATAAAAACCACCATAAAGTAAAAATCCTGGCATCATAGCTGCTGCAACTTTAGATTTTAAAGGATCTTTTCCTGTGTAATATGGAATTAATGCTTGTGCTCTAGCTTGTAAACTTTTTGTGTTGATTACTCATTCATGAGCTTCTTCTATTTCTTCACTGGTACATAAAGTGGAAAAAATTGTTCCATAAGATCTAGCGTGAACACCTACCATAAAAGCAAAGTTAGCATAAATTACTTGTTCATGATCGGTTTGTGAATAAGGAATCTGAGCTACATCTCCAATTGTTGCTTGAATAGTGTCTAAAAGAGTTAAACCAGTAAAAGTTCTAGTAATAACTCTTTTTCATGTTGGACTTAGAGTTCTTCAAGTTTCTAAATCATTGGAAACAGGAATTTTTTCAGGAAGTCAAAAATTTTGAACTACTCTGTTTCACACTTCAAGATCTTTGTTATCATTAATTACATTTCAATTTACTGAACGCATTTTGCCATTGAATTTGTTTAATGCAAATTCTAATGGTGATACAGACTCTTTGTAATATGCATTTTTTTGCTTTTTACTAGCTGCTTGCATTTTATTTCCTCCTTTTTAGCTAAAAATATATTAATTTGTGAATTATAAACTTTTAGTTTAGTGAATATATTTCACAAATTAATAATGTTTTTAAATATTACCAAAAAAAAGATTTTTATTGTTAAAAAATATTTAAAAAAAGTTAAAAAAATAATTTTATACAAATTTTATTTTTCTACCCCCAAATATATATAATAAAAAATAACTACTTCTAATAAAGGAATATAAAAATGAGACAGTATTTAGAGTTTTTAAGGCACATTTTACAAAAAGGAATTAAGAAAACCAATAGAACTATAGTAGATAGTATAAACACTTTTGGTTATCAAATGAGATTTGATTTATCTGAAGGTTTTCCTTTAGTAACTACTAAAAAAACAAATTTTGCTTCAATAGCACATGAGTTATTATGGTTTATTAAAGGTGATACTAATATCAAATATTTAGTCGATAACAATGTAAATATTTGAAATGAATGACCTTATGAAAATTATAAAAAAAGCAAAGAATTTCAAGGAGAAAGCTTAAAAGAATTTATTGTAAAAATTAAAGAAAATCCTTCATTTGCAAAGCAATTCGGTGAACTAGGTCCAGTTTATGGTAAACAATGAAGAAACTTTTTAGGCGTAGATCAACTTAAAAAAGTAATTCAAGAAATCAAAACAAATCCTAATTCAAGAAGATTAATTGTTTCTGCTTGAAATCCATTAGAAATTGATAGTATGCTTTTACCACCTTGTCATAGTTTATTCCAATTTTATGTTGCAAACAATAAACTTTCTTGTCAACTATATCAAAGAAGTGCTGATGCATTTTTGGGAGTTCCTTTTAATATTGCTTCATATTCCTTGCTAGTTTTTATGATTGCACAAGAATGTGAATTAGAAGTAGGTGAGTTTATTCATACAATTGGTGATGCTCATATTTATGTAAATCACATTGATCAAGTAAATTTGCAACTTACTAGAATACCACATAAATTACCAAAACTTAAGATAACAAAAAAACCTTTTTTTGATATTCAATTTGAAGATTTACAATTAATAGATTACGAACACGATTCATTTATTAAAGGAGAAGTAGCAGTATAATGATAATTTCAATTTGGGCGATGACAGAAGATGGTTTAATAGGCAAAGATAATTCAATGCCTTGGCACATAAAAGAAGAATTTGCACATTTTAGACAAACAACATTAGATAAAACTTTATTAATGGGTAAAAACACATTTTTATCTTTACCTAAAATTTTTGATAGAAGAAAAATGTATGTAATTAGTGATGATCCTGAGTTCAAAGTAGAACATCCTGAAGTTCATATAATCAATGATTATTCTTGATTAATCAAAGAATATCAAAGAAATCCAGATAAAGATTTGTATATAACAGGTGGCTTGATGATTTACACAGCTTTAATACCTGAATCAGATATTTTAATAGTGTCGTTTATCAAAGGAAAATATGTAGGAAATCGTTATTTAAAAAACATAAATTGAGATCTTTTTGATCTTGTATACGAAGAAGATAAAGGAAGTTTTGTGGTAAAAACCTTTAAGAAAAAAGTAAAATAAAAGCTTTTATCTTTCTTTAGTTAAAACAAGAATTTTTGAGCTTTAATTAGAATAATTAAAGTTGTATTTCATTTGTGCTCTTTGTAGAGTTCTTCTAAAAAAAAAAAAAAAAAGCGAAATAGTAGTAAAATATTGAAGAATTCAAGGGGGTTGCAATGAATTTTTTAAAGAAAACAAAAAAATTTCTCAAAAAATCTAAAAACCAACAAGTATTATTTTCTTTTGTAACTGTCTTAAGTGTTCCATCTGTTGTTGGAATCATTTATTATGTTGCATCAAAAAACACAGATTCTAAAGAAGATGTAAAAATTTTAGATAAGCTCAATGCTAACAGTGTAACCTTACAATCCATAGAAAATGCCGATACTAATAAGGCATTGGATGCTTTAAACGACAAAAATTTAAAACCTAATCCTAAACCTGAAGAGAAAAAACCTGATCCAGTGCCAACTCCTCCGGTTGTAGTTAATCCGCCAAAAACCCCGCCAAAAACTCCAAAACCAGAACCAGCTCCTGAACCTGAAACACCTCCAGTAGTAGAACCAGCTCCTGAACCTGAAACACCTCCAGTAGTAGAACCAGCTCCTTCAATACAACAAACTTTTAAAGATGATGAAACAGGTTATGTTACTTTAAAATGAGAAGGACACGATGTAAGAGCTTTAGTTCGTAAAAAACCAAATAGACAATATTCAACCTATGATAACCAAAATGGTCTAGCTAACAGAATTCCATATCAATCACAAGTAATAGATGAAATTATTAATATTGAAGTAACTCCAGAGATACAAGCACAAAACCTTAAAAATACAGCAACTGCATTAAAAAACTCAGTTCAAGGTTCTGCTTTTAGTATCTATGCAGATACAATTTCACAAGGTGATAAAGCAGTGGCTGCTGTAGTGGCTCAAAATTATGAAAATTACTACAAAAATATGTTTTCTAAATGACAGCAATTATTTGATAATGGAGATAAAGTTAGAGAGTTTTTAACAAAAGAGGGGTATGATTTATATCCAACTATCAAACAAACATATGAAAATGATCTTAAAAAAGCAAAAGAAGCAATAGAAAAAGCAAATCAAGAGATGGAACAATTGCAACGAGAACGTCCACCAAGAAATGGTTTTGATTCAAATGGTCGAGAAACTTTCACAGATGAAAATAAACTTAAATTAGAGAAATGACAAGTCAAATATAATGAGCAAAGTGATAAAGTAAAAGCAGCTAAACAATTAGAACAAGATGCTAAAAATGTTAAATATGCAAAACTTATTTATTACCTTGATTATAATAAATTAGTTAAAGGTTCAAAGGAAAACGAAGAATATCTGAAAAAAGGATTCACAATAAATCCAGATAATACTAATATTACTGTTGATGCTGATGGAACATTACATTCTTATTCTTGAAGCCCTATTTTAAATCAAGTAACATCTTTACTTCAAAGAGACAATGAAGAACGCCGTGCCTTTGGTTATTCTAGTTATTATGGAAGATCAGGGGGTGACATTTTAAACGGAACATATGAAGGTTGAACTAAAACAGATGTTACAAATGGAGAAGAATATAAAAAATATAATGTTTCTAAATCAGATGGAATTAATATTTCAAAACTAACTAAAAATGCAGATAACAAAGCAAAAACAAGCAGAAATGAAGGAATAGTTGTAACTGTAGATTTTTCAAATCCTTCTGGTTATGAAAGAGTTAGAAAATTAATTAAAGAATTAACAGCAGATCATAAAGAAATAACTTCATATAGATTTTTCCACATTGGTAAAAATGATGCTAATCAGAAATTTAAAGACATTTTAGCTGAGTTACCAACAAAACTTCCACAACTAGAACTCTTGATGGATTCTACTAACACCTCAGCTCTACTAGCTTTAGAAAATAAACAAATTGATGAGCTCTCTATTTATACAGAAGGTAACTCACTTTCTGATGATTGAGCAATAAATCCATGAGCTTTAAAAAATGTAGCTTGATATAATACGAATGATTACAATGTAAGTTTTGATTACGCGCCAGGAGCTAAAGTAGCTACAAGAGTAACCTTTAATTCACTTGCTTTTGATGATTCCGATTACACAGGAGGTCACGAACCAAAAGATTATAAAAGAATTAATGATGGTCTTCGTATGGCTTACTGAACAAGAAATAATGAAAAAGTATTTCAAGGTGGATGAGGACCTGGACTTCAACCAGATGTTAATGAATCAGAAAATTCATATCCAACTGGTTTAGATTTAACAAGAGTTACTAAAATGAAATCATTAAGAGGATTAAACTTTACTGATACTCAAAAATCCTCTAACTCAAAACCAAGAAAATTAACAAGAATTGGACTATATAACAATAGTAATACATTTGAAATCGATGTTGATGAATTAAATAATGCACATTTTGATGTTTTAGACACTTCAGTTCCAATGGCTCAGCCAAAACCAAAAATATTCTTTTCAAATGATGGTGCAACCAAAAGAATTAAAGTAGTGGCTAAAGGTTCAGTTCATACTCTAACATCAACAGGTGCCTCTAATTTAAATATTCTTTTAGAAAATGGAAGACAAAAACACGATGATACTAAATTGTTTACAAATAGATCTATTATTGTTGATAAATCAGATTCACAATTAATAAATTCATTAAAAAATCAAGGATTTAATGTTGATGAGTCAGGAACATCAAGTTTCCATTTCAACTAGGAGGTTATTATGAAAAAAAATCGCAAATCAAGAAATTTACTGTTAAAAAATTTACTAATATCATCAGCTTTTATTATGCCAATATTGGTAGTGTCTTGTAGTGATACAAGTAATAATCCAGCTAAATCAGAAACAAGTTCACAATCATCAGACAAAACAAATCCAGATACTTCTGATCCAAATACAACAACTCCTTCAATTTTGTTTAATGCAGATAAAACACCAAAAGAAATCACAACTATTAATTTAGAAAAATTACCTATTATTTTAAAAAGAGTCGATCATTTTTCAAATTATTCTAATTTATCTACAAACTCTATAAATACAAGTTTAGCTGATTTAAATAAACAATTAGAATTTGCTACAACAAACAAAGATGATAATGATCAAATTCAAATCCAAGTAGAAAATAAAAAATATTTAAACAATAATCCTGAAACTTCGCTTGAACAAGGTAAATTAATTTTTTCATTAAAAATATCATCTAAAAAAAATCCAAATATTTCAATTACAAAAGATGTTGAAGTTGGAGGATTTAGACAATCTAGAAGCTCAGAAATTAATTTGAACTGAGCAAATAGATTTGCTCCAGGCTCAGAAGATGAGTTCAAACAATATTTTGCAGAAAATAATTATCAAAGATACGAAACTGATGCAAAAAAATATTTCCAAGCTTTAAATGGTCAACTTTCACTAATTGAAGGAAAAAGTCCTTTTGATATTAATTCTTGAAGACCTGACGTAAAAAGAACTCCAGAAGAAGTTAAAAAATATGACGAACTAGCAAAACAACTTAAACTAGATACATATGATGATGCTCTAAAAAAAGGTTTTACAATGCCAGTTTATGATGATAAAGGAAATGTAGAAGGACTCAAACTTTATGATCCAGCTGAAATTCCTAAAGGTCCTGCTTGATGAGATGTAATTGGTAGAAATGAAAACCAAACAAATGGACTTGCTAGATATATTCCAAATGAAAAATATAAACAAGCTGCCTTACAAACTTATTCAATTCAATTAAGTCATCCAGCAAGAATAGATGAAATTAATCCTGATGAATTAAAAGCCTTTTTAGAAAGCCAAAAAGAAGGCAATAATCGACTGCAAAAAACTGCTCGTGGAACTATGTGAATTTTAGATTATGCAATTCCAACTGATGGTCACCAGCCAACAAAATGATATTTTGGAACAAATAATCACGTAGTTGAAGAGTATAAAAAAGATGCTACTGGTTTTAGCATGTCAGTACTTAAACCTAATGTTGCTATTAGAACAAAACTAAGAACAACAAAAGGTGCAACCGATGAATCTTATATCACAGCAAGTTTTTCTCGTGATGATTTAGTATCTGGTGCAAAAAATGATCACGCTGACAAAACAGCAGATTACATATCACCTGCAGATTATGGAATTCCAGGTATTAGAATAGTTTATCGGGCAACAGATTATTTAAATACCTCTCCTAAAGATTACCTTTCTAAAGTAGATCAAGAAAATGAAAAATACAAAAATGCAGAAGAATTTTTAGATTTTGCTGTTCTTGAAATAGATTTTAGTAAATTTAAAGTACCTGATGGGTACAGTTCAAGAGATGAGTTTATTAAAACGATAACAAATGATTATTATCATAATACTTCCCAACACATTAAATTCTTAAAAACCTCATATTTAAAAGATTATTCTAGAGCTGATACTCAATTAGCAAAAGAAGATACAAGTAAAAAATCAAATACTGATCAATTCTTTATTGTTGGTTATCCACAAGCAACTGGGGATTATTTCCTAGATCAATATCAAGATGCATATGACTATAAAAACAATAAAATAGGATATTCTCTTTGAATGAATTCAGAATCTTCTTTTTACAATAATTTAAGCAATGATGAAAACAATGCAAATAGTCCTGAAAACCAAAGAGCTAACAAAGGAAATTATTTTTCTTTAAACATTGGATATAGAAGTTTTGCTGACAAACCAGGATTAACAGATGCTTTTATTGCTACACCAAAAGTAGGAAAAAAGCTTCATAAATCAACAGTTATGTCTGATCCTATTCATACTAAAAAAGTTACAAAAGAAGTAGAAGAAAACGGTAAAAAAGTCACAAAAGAATTAGGTGAACTTCAAGTTGCCAATACAAAAAATTACATAGCTTTTGGACTTGAATACTTACCAAGACATTATGCACCTGTTGGAGGCGCTTCAGGATCATCTATACGTAATCAAAACAATGAATTAGTTGGTGTTTACTTTGCTTCTAATGAAACAGCCAAAACAGGTTTAGCTGTTGCCTTTAGATCTGAAGGTTTTGATTACAAAGGTTTATATGGTAAATATAATTTACCTCAATATGACTTAATTTACGGTGGTGGAAAAGAGCAAAAAACTTCATTTAGACAAGCATTAGAAACCATTTATGGTACTAATTTCAAAACCTCATTGTTTAAAAATGGAGTAAATCAAATTCCTGACGATTATAAATTTAAAAACACCGACATAACAACAAACACAAATCCTTCTACACAAAAAAAGTAGTAAATTAGCATAAAACAAACAAAAACAAGAAAGATTAAAATGATACTTTCCAAAAAATCTAAATCGAGCACAACTTTAGAACATAAAAAAATTTACGATGATAATGAACTGTTTAAACACAGAGATAACAAATTAAATATTATTTTAAAATATTCAATTTTATCTGTTTTGTTTATTTTAGTTTTTATCTCTTTAATCTTTAGTCCAATCACATTTTTTGGTGTAGATTCTAATACTTTAAAGTTTGTTTGAATTTATCAAAAAGACCTTCATATTTCTTTAAACTTTTTAAATATATGAAGGTTTTTGATACTTTCTTTTTGTATTATTTATCCTCTGGTCAAGAACTTTTTTAATATCTTTTTCCAAAAGGAATTAATTAAAAAATATACAGTTTTCTTTTTTATTTATTTGGCGATAAGTCTTAGCAGCTTTTTCTTATTTGTGTTTTATAATCCAGTTTATTATGATGTATTTGGTCAACAAAGTGAAACACAAAATGCCGCAATCATACATTCATCTTCAGTTTTTTATATTTCCATTTTATTATTATTTATTGTTTTAACCAATACTGCTTATCATTTGTTTTTATTTTACTTCAAAAGAAAAACAGAAACTCTAAAATTTAATAAAAAAAGTGTTTTAATAATTAATATTGTTTCACAATTTATCTTTGTGATTTTGTTTTTAATATTTATTTACAATATTACAAAAACACAACCAGCTAAATTTGATGACACAGGACAATTAATTGCAAATGAAGAATACATAGCAACTCAAAATTCTTGATATTTGTATATTAAAAACCTTTTTGAAGCAGATAATATAGGAAATATATTTATAATAATTATTTTAATCATCTTGATTTCTGTAATATTTTTTGGTTCAAATTTAATAAAAATTTTCTTTGTTTTTTCTAAAGAATATAATAGAACTTACTTTAAAAATCAAATTCAAGTACTCTTTGTAATTTTAGCTAGTTGTTTTCTTTGATATTTGATTATTTTAACAAGACTAGGAAATTTTTCTTCATTAGGAATATCTACTTTTAGTGCTTTACATTTTGTTCCTTTTGTAATTGTTTTATTAGCTATTTTAGCCGCGTATTTGTTTGTAAATCTTTATTCTAAAATAAAGATTCAAGGTAATGGATTCAATTTAGTAATGTTCATTGTTAGTCAATTATTAATTGTTTTTATTTTCTTGATAGCAACATTATTTTTAAGTAATGAGTTAAGTATTAGAATTATTTTCTTTCTTAGTTCATTAGTTTCTTGAATAATTACTACATTCTTTTTTGTTAGAAATAAAAAACCTAAATTAGTATCTATGCTTTTTATTTCTACATATTTAATTTTATTTGCACTAGCAATAGTGTTGCAAGGATGAGAAATACTATTGCTAAGTGTATATAACTTTGCTACTGTAGCGTTTACACCGGCTACTCATTTATCTTTAATTCAAATCATCTTTTTAATACAAGTAGCTTTATTATTAGCTTTAATGGTATATACAATTACAGATGTAGTTGTTGCAATGTTTAAAATTAATAAAATGAAACAACCAATTGATAAAGGGGTAAGTCATGAAAAATAAAATTTTAGAAATGTTTTCTTTATTTTCTTTTAAAAAGAAGAAAAATGAAGAAAAATTAGAAAAATCCAATCTGCAAGAATATTTAGTTTTTGACAATCAAACTAAGATTGAAGTTGTTGATTTATACAAAAATTACAAACTTAAAAGACAAACAACACACTTTGTATCATATGATCAGTTATATTCTTATGTTTTATTAAAAACACATCAAGGATTTCACTCAGAGTTATACAAAAAATACGAACAAAACTATAAAAATGCTTTAGCTAACAAGCGTAATTTAGAATTTAGTAATTTTGTTATTTCTTTTAATTTAGATCTTAAATACTCACAAAAATTATTAGTACCTATAGTGATTACTAAAGGTACTTCTAATGATTTAGCTATCAATTTTGTTTCATCTAGTAATTTACAAGAACAAACATTTTTTAATGTTTTAAATCAAGAAATTGTCAAACTATTAAATGCTTATAAAACCATAGAAATCTTTCCAGGTCTTTTACTTTTTAAAGGAAATGATGCAAGTGGTTCTTTAAAAACTCTTTTTAGTAAAGACTTTATTTCAGTAATTAAAAGGTAGAAAAATTTATGCACTTAAAAAAGGTTATACAAAAAAGAGATAATTTAAAAAAGATTCATTTAAAAGTAAATAGTGAAAAAAATATTTTACTTATTTCAATTATTAAACTTAATCAAACACTAAATTTTTACGTTGAAAATGTTTTATTAAATAAATATGCAATTATTAATTTATCTAATAAATTCCATATTAAAAATGAATTTATTAGTAAAGGTTTTCTAACTAATAATAAATTTTTGAACAAATTAGAAGACAAACTTTTTGCACAAAAAGAGTTATGAATTTATTTAAAAGAAGAACAAAAATACTCAACAGATAGTTATTCTAGATATGAAGATTTAATTTTAGAAAACAATAAAAAAACAAAATTAGATTTAATCACTATTGGTGAAAAAGCACAATCATTTGCTTTAAAAAACAAGCTAAATCTGATAAAACACTTTGATATTAACCAAAAAAACTTTTCAACTATTTTAGCTTCAGTAATCAAGCTTTTATACATACATAATAATTATAAAAAAGTAAAATTTGTTATTAATTCTAATAAAAATTTAAACAATACTTTTACTATCTTACCAATTGAAGATTTTGATGTGGATAGAATGCTAAATTATGATAAAAATACACATTTAAATAAATTACACGAATTTGCAATCATTCCAGACATTGATTCTTTTATTTCTACATCTATTGGAATTTATCTACAAAACTGTGTACAAGCAATGGTCAATGAATCTTCATTTTATGCAGCTAAAAATGGTTTAGTTAAAGTTAATAAAATTATTAAAGATTTAGATGAAACTATCTTAAAAGTATCAAGAAAAATTATTAAAATCAAACGTGAAAATGAAATTGAGGAAATAGTTTTATTAACTAAAAATAATTCAAGTCACACTGTGTTTGACAAAGGAGATCAATATGATAAATAAAAACATTTTTGGTCTTGAAATTCACTTTTTACACAATCAAACTTATGAAAGTAGAAAAGCAGAAGTTTTTATTAATATTGAAGATTCAGATGAGTGATTTAAGCCAAATGCCAAAACTATTGGTTCATATGAAAGAATATTAATTCATGTTAAGGATTTAATTACAAATCAAGATAGATATTTCTTTTTAAAAAACTGTAATATTTTGGTAAAAGATGAAGAAATTTTCATAAATTCGCTTAACAGAAAAAGAGTTTTTAGAAAATCTACCCACAAAACCATAGATTACAAAAAACAAATTCAAGAACTCAAACAAGATATTTTATACTTAACTTCTTTACAAAAAATTGGAATTGAAATAAATGAATATATTAAGTTAGAAAGACTAGAAGATGAATACTATATCTGAACATTATCTGACTTATTAAACTTAAAGGAGGATGAAAATGAGTAAAAAACGTATTAAAAGTCTTTTTCTTCTTTCTTTATCAGTTTCTTCTTTTGTTACCTTTTCAACAATTTTAAGTGTTGATCCCGAACCAGAAAATCCACCAGCAACGCCGCCAGAAAAACCAAAAGAAATTTCCAAGGATTTTGACACATTCAAAGATCAAGCAAATTCAGAATTTAAAAAAGCTCTAAAATCTTCTATTGAAAACACAATTGATAAATTCACTTCACAAATAAATCAATTAAATGAGAATAACAGCATATCTTTTGAAGAAAGAATCCAAAAACTTAATTATTTTTCACAAGTAATTCATTTTTTAACTTCTAATAAAGATAAAATACTAGAAAATCCCGAACAATTTGGAATGAACGCTGTATTTTTAAAAGCTCTTTCTAGAAACAAACAAAACAACAAAGGAACAATTACTTTTGAAGGTAAAGAATATTCTGATGTTATCTTTGGAAACGATGATGAAATTAGTTATAAAAATCAACTCTCCGACAAAGACAAAGTAGAAATTAAGAACAAAAATGAAGACAATTTTGTAACAAAAGAACAAATGCAAAAAGTACTTCAAGATTATTCAAAAAAATTATCTACTTCTTTTGCAGGCTTTTTATTTGAAAAAGATGAAGATATTCCTAAATTAACCAAAGATGATTTAAAACAGATTAGCACACCAAATGAATCTGGATTTACAATTAAACCTCCTGCTGGTTTTAAAACTTGAGACGAGTATTTAGAATCCAAAATAAAAAATAGATATACAAAATTTGACTTAGAACAAAACAAACCAGTAGATGACCAACAACAACCTCAAACTCCAAAACCTCCTCAAGTCACACCAACACCTCCTATCCCAGAAGATCCAACAAAATCAACACCGGATGTATCTAATAAATCACCAGTTTACAAACCTATTGATCTTATGACAAGGGTTCCGCCTTTAAAACCAGAAATTAAAGGAAAATATATTGGAAAAACAATGTCAGAAATCATAGAAGCTTTTAATTCTGATAATGAAAGTGATGAACAAGCAAAATCAGATGAATTTTTCTTTTTTAATAACCCAATTAACACTAGATACAAATATAGTGTTGTTAAAATGGAAGAACAAGCTGATGGAACTAATCCTGTAGAAATCAAAATTACAGATTTAGTAAAACCAGAAGTTAGTCGTCGTTATAAATTATTAAATATTTCAAACGATAATAAAACAGAAGGTTTCCAATATATTTATGAAAAATATATAAAAGAAGCTCAAGAACTTTTTAAAAAATTCTACGTTGCTTTAGGTATTGGGGAAAGAATGGAATTTGAAAAAATTCAAGATAATTATTTAAATACTTCTATCTTTACCTTGCTAACATCAGCTGTAAAAATTGTTTATAATCAAAACTTTTTAAAAGATCAATCACAAATTGTTTCAACATATGCAGACTCAGTTGATTCACTAACTAGTCCAAATATTGATACTCCAGTTCGTTTATTATTAACTCAAATTTTAAGCACACTAAAAAATTCTGAAGCAACTATTCAAATCCAAAATAAAATCAAAGTTGATTTATTCCAATTAATAACAGCAACAATTGAAGAAGGAAATTTTGGTTATGACAATGCTTTAATTAGCATTCAAAGAAGAATACAAAGTAAACAAAATGCTTTTGTACTTGAACAAATTAAAAGCAAATTTAACTATTATAATCAAGATTTTTCCATCGTTGAAAAACTTTATGATAAAACTAAAAAAGATGTATTTTTAGCTAAAGCATTAGCTAGTCAAAAAACTTTTAATTATATTAATTGATTTAATAAATTTACACAATTAATAGGTACGATCACAAAAGAATATAATCTTTGAAAAGCGCTTACTTCAAGCGACGATAATGCTTCAAAATATCTCTCTACTGCAGAAAGCACAGCTGAAGATACTTCAAACCCAACAACTCAACCATCTAATAACAATTCATCTGATAATCAAACAATTTCACAACAAACCGATGAACAAACTTCAGAGCAAAATAATAATGATAATACTTCAAAAACTGAAGAAAAAACAAGTGAAAACAAAGAAGAATTAAGCCCTGAAGAACAAGCAACTAAAAACTTTGCACAACAAATTCAAGAATACAAAGACATAATGTCAGAAGATCAAAAAGAACACAGTCCAATTATGTCGATTAGTGGAATAATTACAACAATTTTATCTCTTATTGGTCTTGGTTTTGCTTCATTTTTTAGATTTTTTAACAAATTTAGCAAACATAAAACAATTTCAAAATCAATGACTATACTTATAATTTTTACCGCTTTAATTCTTATTATGGGTATAGTGCTAATCGCACTAGGATTTACAGGAGGCATAATTTAAAATGACAAACCCTAAAATTACTGCAATATTTGACTATATAATAGAAGTTTCTGGAGTTTATCCATATAAACAAAGACAATTTTTTAGCGTTGTTGGCAAGCCCACAGTTAAAATGATTTTAATTTCTGCTACAGAAAATAAAGCATTTTTACTTGCTGATACAACAGATTTAAACAAATTAAAAATCAATGACGAACTCATAGAATTAGACATTCAAAGCAACATTGGAACTTCTTCTTTATTATTTTCAAAAATCATTAATATTGAAGCCAATCCAATATTTCCTAGAAAAGAAATAGTAGCTCAAGACAATAGAGTAAGATCCAAAATTTTTGGTGATGCACACAAACTCTTAACTGTTAAAACACTAAACACTCAACTCTACACTGGAATTATTCCAATTGATCTTCTTATTCCTATTGGTAAAGGACAAAGAGAATTAATAATTGGTGATCGTCAAACCGGAAAAACCCACATAGCAATTAATGCAATAATTAATAGTGCAAAAGCTGGAATTAAATGTATTTATGTTTCAATTGGACAAAAAAGAGAAGAACTTTCTTGAATTTATGAAACTCTAAAAGAGCACGGTGCATTAGCTAATACCATTATTATCGATGCTCCAGCAACTAGTGCTTATCAGCAATATTTAGCTCCTTACGTTGGTATGGCTCATGCTGAAAACCTTTCTTATTCATATGATGTTTTAATTATTTTTGATGATCTTACTAAACACGCTAATATTTTTAGAGAAATTGCTTTATTAACAGATAAACCAGTAGGAAAAGAAGCGATGCCAGGAGATATGTTCTTTGCTCATTCTTCTTTATTAGAAAGATCAGGAAGCTTTGTAAATAGAAAAACAATTACTGCTTTACCTATTATTAAAACAGTAGATGGAGATATCACAAGCTTGATTGCTTCAAATGTTATTTCAATTACAGATGGACAAATTGTTACAAATGCTGATTTATTCGCAAATGGTAAATTACCAGCTATTGATATTGACTTTTCAGTTTCTAGAACAGGATCTCAAGTTCAAAGCAGAACAATAACTAAAGTAGCTTCAGAAGTAGGAAAAATTTACAAAGCCTACAAAAGACATTTAAAACTTGCAATGCTTGATTATGAACTAAATAAAGAAACTTCTAGCTTGTTATATAAAGGAAAAATGGTTGAAAAAATGTTTAATCAAAGAGGCTTTTCTTTATATTCACAACGTTTTGTACTTCTGATGTCTAAAATAATAATGTGAGGACTTTTAAGACATGTGCAAGAAGAACAAAAAGCTATGGAATTTATTGATGCTTTTATTGAGTTAAATGAAGATGCTAAAAAATCCTTTACGCAAATTTTAAACAATGAACCATATGATGAAGAACTTGTAAAAGATTTCCTTGGTTTTGCTTTATTAGAGTATGCTAAAAAGTATAACTACAACTGAAAAATAGAAATCAATCACAATTTTGTTCCTTTAAATAATTCACAATTAGAACAAATAGCTCTAAAGTTAGGAGATAAATAATGACTGGTAAAATTATAAAATTCTGATCTGATGTAGTTGAAGTAAAATTTGATAGAGTTGATTTACCTTCATTAAATCATATTTTAACTTTACATAATAACACAACATTTTTACTTGTAAAAAGATTAGTAAATGAAACAACTATTAGAGCAATAATTATTTATTTATCTTCAGAAATCAAGATAAATGATGTTGTAACCAACACAAAAAGAAGCTTTGTTGTGCCTGTTGGTAAGAACTCTAAAAACAACATTTACAGTTTTGAAGGAAAACCTTTATTAACAAATAGAAATGCAAATTCTCCTTTATATGTTGAAGTAGATTCCACAATTAATAAATCTAGATTCTTTGATGTTCAAGCAGAAGTAATTCAAACAGGAATTAAAGCTATAGACTTTTTTATTCCAATTATTAAAGGATTTAAGTTAGGGATTTTTGGTGGAGCCGGAGTTGGTAAAACTGTGTTAATGAAAGAAATAATTTTTAATGTTAACAAAGATAAAAAATCTATTTCAAATATTTTCATAGGTTCTGGTGAACGTTCAAGAGAAGCGATTGAGCTTTTTAATGAGTTAGAATCATCTAATTTAATGAAGAATTCATCAATGTATATTTCCAAAATGAACGAATCTCCAGGTGCCAGAATGTCTATTGTGCCAATTGGAATTACTGCAGCTGAATATTTAAGAGATTACGAAAAAGAAGATGTTTTATTATTTATTGACAACATTTATCGTTTTGTTCAAGCTGAAAACGAGGTCTCAGCTTCATTAGGTAAAAAACCTTCAGTTGGTGGTTATCAATCAACATTAGATTCTGATGTTGCTTCAGTTCAAGAAAGATTATTTAAAAACCAAAATGGAGCAATTACTTCTTTTCAAACAATCTTTTTACCAATGGATGACTTATCAGATCCATCCGCAGTTGCTGTGTTTAATCACCTTGATGGAAAATTAGTTTTATCTAGAGAACAAAGTTCTAAAAACATTTTCCCAGCTTTTGATCCATTAGCTTCTTCATCAAATTCAGTTAATGAAAAAATTATAGGTAAAAAACATTTTAATGCCATAATCGAAGCTAAAAAAATACTTGCTAAATATAAAGAATTAGAAGATGTTATTTTAATTTTAGGATTTGATGAGTTGGATAAAGAAAGTAAAATTATTGTAAAAAAAGCTTTACAATTAGAAAACTTTTTCTCACAAAATTTCTTCATGACTGAACACTTTACAAAGGAAAAAGGAGTTTTTGTTTCTTTAGAAGATACAGTAGATTCAGTTATTAGAATTATTAATGGTGAATATATAAATCAAAGTCCAGAAATATTTTCTTACGTTGGTTCAAACTTGAATATTCCAACAGATGCAGAATTAGGGTTAAACAAAAAAGAGTAGATAAATTCTACTCTTTTTTATATTTGAAAATTGAATAATTTTTATTGTTCTTAGTTTTTATAGATTATTAGACAATTAGCAATATTATTTTTGACCAAAGCAAAAATAAAAAACCTCCTTTAAAGGAGGTTTCCAGACAAGGTGGCATATTTACAATATGCTTAAAACCCACATAGGCATCATCACTTATCCGTTTACATAGTAATTATATAAGAAAATTTTATTTTTCGTAAAAATTAATTTAATTTTTTTAAATCTTGTACTCTTTGGAAAATATCAAAATAATTGTATGTTTTTTCATAATTTATTTCATGAAAATCTTTATTTAAAAGAATTATACTTCTTCCTAAATCTTTTAAATACTCTTTATCTATAGTTAATAATTTTTGCCATAAATCTTTTATATTTGAAGGTAAAAACAACATCACAGGTTTATTTTGTTCATTCTTTACAACTATCATTTTGAGTCTATTATTTCATTGATCTTCATCTTTTATTGCATCAGCACTTAGAGTAAAAACATTGTAAGAAACTTTGTTATTTTGATCAATTACTGGTTCTACAAACAAAGAATTTAACATAAATTTGTTTTTAGGATGAGTTAATATGTATTTTTTAAGTTCAGGATTTAAAGATTCTCTTTGCGAAATATCTTCATTGTCATATTTTTGTTGAATTTTATCTTTTAAGTAATGTGAATCAAAAAATAAAGGAATATTGTTTAAAAGTTTTTGGTATTCTCAAACAGCTGGATTAGAAAATTGTTTTAAAATATCTTGCTTTAATACAGTAAATTTTACAATAGCTAAATCTACTCCAGATTCATAATTATATTCTCTTGTAACTTGAGTTTTATTGTTGACTTTTTTAACAACTTTATCAGTAATTGCCTTGATTTTGAAGCTTTCTCCTGATTGTTTGAAAAAAGTAATTGTATTATCTAATGGTGTGAATTGAACATTTGGATCACCATTTTTTAGAATATAAAAACTTAAAGAATTATTTTCAAAATTTTCTTTTATAGTTAATATCATTCCTATGTGGTTTTGTTCAGGAATATCTTTATTATTTCATTTTACTAAAAATGGAAAATCATTTTCAACTAATATTTTTTCAGAATTATCTTCAGTTTGGTTCTTTTTAAAGTAAAGATTATCTTTTTGTTTTTTGTCAAATAATTCTACTTGTTGACGTTCAAAAGTACTTTTGTTTATATTATTGTCAAAAACAGAAGAAGAAAGAACATGTGTATTTTTGATTTGAGTTTGATTATCATTGTCATCAAAAACATAAGTTTTATAAATTTGACTTAGTTGGAAAAGTTTATCTTCACGTTCAAGAGCTTGTTTCTTTTCTGTTGAAATTATTATGGTGCTAAATGTAATAATTGCCACAACTAAAGCAAAAATTGAAGCAATAAAATTTTTATTTTTAAAAAGTTTTTTTCTTCTTTTTTCTTTTTGTTCCATAAAATTCTCCATATTTTTGGTCTCTAATTTATTTTACTCCTAATTGTGTTTGAGTTTTAAATTTTTTCTCATTTTATTTTTTAATATTTCAAAATACAATAATTGTATTAATACTTTTTGAAAAATGAACTTTTTTAATTTAATAATTTTAAAATAAAGTAAAATCTACTCAGAATGAGAAATTATAATGCTAAAACATACAATAACGCTTTTAAAGCAAGATCAAAAAAAATAATTTTTTAGTCTTCTTTCTTCAATTATTGTTAAATGTACACAGTTTTTCTTATTCCTTTATTATTGATTTTATTAATAAACAAAATTTTATTAATAAACAAAATACAGTAAATAATTCAAATTTTATTTTATGAATTTTAATTGCTTGTTTTTCTTTTGTTTTCTTTATTATTTTTAGATTATTGTATGCTTTTCAAAGTAATAAAACCACTTTTATTATTTATCAAAAAAATGCAGATAGAGTTTCTAGAAACATTTTACAAAAATCATATGAAGAATTAGTCAAAAATAAAGATTCCTATATGTCTTACTATAACTTAAATTTAATGTTTGTTAATTCTCTAACAAGTACAATTTATTCAGATTTATTTTATGGAATAATTTCTATAGTTTTTCCTATTATATTTATATTATTGTTAAATATCCAATCATGAATTTTAATAGTACATTGTATAATTGGTTCTATTATTAGTGGAATTTTATTATTTAAATTTTCTCCAATACTTTACAAAGTACAAAGCAAAATTCAAGAACTTTTACAAAATTACATAAGCAAAGAAATTAAATTATTTGGTTTATTTAATTTATTTTATTTTTTTTAACAAAAGAAATTTTTTACAAAATATTTACAATCTCAATTATTACAAAAATACACACAGGAATACAAATTATTAAAATCATTTCAAATTATACCTGTTTTTTATTGTCTAAAATTTAGAAAATTAAAGTTGTTTAAATATATAAATGCTTCATTTTTAAAGCAAAATTTAACCTGTTAATACATCTTCAGAAAGATATTCATATTTATTGAATTTACTTTTTTCACTTGATCAAATCAAGATAGAAGAACTAATTCCTAATTGTCCAATAAACATAATTACAATCAGTAAAATTTTAGTATATATATTTAAGTGATTTAATATTCCTGTTGATAACCCAGTTGTTCCAAAGGCTGAATTTATTTCGAATAGTAAATGAAATAAATTAAAGGTTCGTGCTTTATTAATTTGGTTTAAAAATAAAGGATTTTCAACAGTTTTTGTACTTAAATTAGCAAAAGAGGAACTCCCAACTAATAAAGTAATTGTTACTAAAAATAAAGAAATGAAGAAAACAACAGAGGCTCTATCCGAGTTTTCAAAACTTATTGTTTTTTTGAAACTATGAATTGATTTTTTACCCAAAATCTTAGATCAAATTGATAAAATAATTATAGCAAGTGTTGTTGTTCTAATCCCCCCTCCAGTTGAAGATGGAGAAGAACCAATAAACATTAAAAGAGAAGAAATTATTAAACTCGGTTGACTCAAATCATAAGTATCAAAGATAGAAAATCCAGCAGATCTTGTAGAAAAAGTGTAGAAAATCAAAGCAAATACTTTGTTTGACTTTGTTCCGTAACTAAAAGCACTTTCATCTCCTCAAAACCCTTGTGATGAACTTGCTTTGTTTCAGAAAGAATCAGGATTTTGACTTTGTGTTTCAAAAATTAAAATAAGTGAAGCACCAACTATTGTAACAATTACATAAGTTAAAACAGAAATTTTAGAAAATAAAGAAAATTTCATTGCATATCTTTGATTTTTAAAAATTTTGCTTTTAATATAAAGATAAACATCATAAATAACTGGATAACCGATACCACCAATAACAAAAAGAATGATTAATCAAATTAAAATAAAATAATCTGAATAATAAGGCGCAAAAGAATATTTTCCAACTATATCAAAACCCGCATTATTTAAAGCAGTAATAGTATGAAAAATAGCATATCTAATAGAAATTGAAGCATTTTTATAAGGATTATTAAATTCAGGACTTTGTGCTGTTGATTTTAAAGGATCAAAATTTCCTTGTACATTATAAAAGTAAAAAGATAGTACAAATGAGGACAAAATTATTAAAATAATAAAAACAGTCAAACTTGAAATAATTACACCTTTGATGTCTCCAAATTTGTTGGCTCCACGTTCAGTTTTTAATAAAGTCTTTTGAAATAAAGACAATTTAAATCTAAAAATATAGTTAATAATGTAGATTTTTCAAGCAAAAAAACCAGCACCACCTATTAAGATTAAGATTGCTACTATTGCTTGACCAAATTGATTAAAAGTTGATGCTGTTGTTTTAACAACTAACCCTGTATCACTAAAAGCTGAAACTGAAGTAAATAAAGCTTCAAAAAAGGTGATTTCTTGTCCTTGTTGTAAGGAAATTTTAGAAGTTAAAAGTAATGCACCAAAAAAAATAATCAAAATATAAGTTAAGAAAATCCACTTTACTTTGTTAAATTTTAAAAAGTTATTAAACCTGTTTTTTAGAATTTCTCAAATGTTTTTAATTTTTATATCACTAAATTTCATATTTTTGAATAATAATTTTAAATTATTTTACAAATATAAAACCAATTTTTACTAAATAAAACTTTATTCTTTCTTTTTTCATAGTTTTTAATAGAATTTTAACAACTATGAAAAAAGAAAATATTTGTGTAATAGGAGCAGGTCGTTTGGGTAGAGCTACAATTACGCAACTACACAAATTAAATAAATCAGTTCTTGTAATAGATAAAGATGTTAAAAATTTAAATTCAATAAAAGATTACGCAAGTCACATAATTGAAGCAGATGCAGCAGATATCAATGCCTTAGAAGCAATAGGTTTTGAAAACATTGACACGGTTATAGTTGCACTAGCAGATAATATTGAAATCATTGCTGCTTTATTAGAATTAGAAGTTAAAAACATAATAGCAAGAGCAGTAAATAAAAGACATGCTCGGGTTTTAAAACAAATTGGAGTCAACTGAATTGTTAGCCCAGAAGAAGAAGCAGGAATTCGTCTTGCCCTTTTTTCAACTAATAATAACTTTTTTAAATATTCAGAGACTTTGCAAGAATTACCAGGAGGTTTTGTAATTGGTTCAACAACAATTACATCACCAAAATATATTGGAAAAACAATAAAAAATAGCAAATTTTCAAATTTACAAGTTTCTGTTGTTATAATTAAGCGAGAAACAACAACTATATTACCTTTTGGTGAGTTTGTTTTTAATAAGGATGATCTAGTAACATTTATTGGTCAAATTGATAATGTTATTAAGGTTTTTGAGTTAGTAAATCAACATAAAATAGTTGAAAACTAGCTAAAAAATAAAATTTTCAAAAAAAATAAAAAAAATATTTTGCATTTTTAAAAAATAGTGTAATATATTGTAAGAGCAACGATAGCAAAGGGGATCACCTGATACCATTCCGAACTCAGAAGTTAAGCCCTTTAACGCCGAAAATACTAGAGATAGGAAGATAGGAAGTTGCTTTTTTTATTGTCTTTTTTCTGATTTTTGAGTAATATATAATATAAATATGACTTTTACACAAGAAGTAAAACAAGAAATTTTATCTATAAAACATAATTTTCAAGATTTTGTTTCTTTTTTAAGTGGCATTATTTATTCTAGTGCTAAGAATGTTTTAGATGATAATCATTTAACTTATGATATTCACATTAATAAATTAACAATTTCTTCTTTAATAAAACAAAAATTAGATAAATTTAATATTAGTTACCAAAAAGATCTTAAAAATAAAAATTGAATTATTATTGATAAAAAAGATTTTAGTATTAATTTAAACCATTGTTTTTCTAAAACATTCTTAGCAGGAGTTTTTGTTGGAACTGGAACAATTTCTAAATTAGATTCCCATTCATATCATTTAGAAATTAAATTTTCACAAGAAGAAATATCAAGTAAAGTACAAAAAAATTTAGCAAAACATACTTTATTTTTCCTTGAATTAAAAAGAAACAAAAATGTTATTTTATATTTGAAAAAATCAGAACAAATTCTTGATTTTCTAGGTTTTATTGGTGCAATTAAAAGTTTCAAAAAACTAATTGATATTAAAATTCAAAGAGATTATGAATCAAATGCAAATAGATTAACAAATTTGGATATTTCAAATGCAAGAAGGTCAGGAATTGCTTCAGAAAAACACAATAAAAATTATGAATTTATAAAAAAAAGAAGATTATTACATTTATTCAGGCAAGAAGAAGTAATTTTTTTTGATTTAAAATCAAAAGAACCGAATTTATCTTTAACACAAATAGTTGAAGTCTTAGAAGAAAAATTTGGAATTAAAAAAACCAAATCTTCGCTAAATCATTGACTTATCAAGTTAAATAAAATAGTAAAAAAATATTCTTAATTTGTTATAATTATTTATTATGAATTTCTTCCAAAATGCTTTTAAAAAATCTTCTTTTGAGTTTGTTCATTCAGACGAAAAAAGACTTTCTAATAGACTTTTAAGTTATTCTCTAATGTGATTATCACTAGGGCTTTTGATAATTGCACTTTTTAGCTTTGCAATTTTAACCATTAATCCACTTAGAGAAGGTTATTTAAAATTAATTTTTATATCATTTAATAGCAGAGCTGCATCAATAGCTACAAATATAATTATGGTATTAGTGTCTGTTGGAATTATGTTTTACATAAGTAGCAAATCTAGAAGACAAAATAGTTCTCTAGGACTTTTATTAACCTTTTATATATTGTTTATACTTATTCAAGCTTTTTGAATCCCATTAGCTATTTATTCTTTTATTATTGTTAGATCAATTACTTATACAGATGAATTAATATCTGATGTATTAGCTAATGTTGATTACAAAACTATCTCATATATTTTAATTTCAATTTCAGCACCAGCTGGAATTATGGCAATTATTGGTGCATTAGGTTGATTCCAATTAATCAATTTTTCAAGATTTACAGTATTTATTTGAGCAGGTTTAGTAGCAGAATTTATTTTAATTTTAGTTTCTTATTTTGTTACAAATAGTGTTGTTAACACAGTTTATGTTGTTATTGTTTCATTAGTAACTTTTGCAATGATTGGTTATAATTTCTGATTAATGAAATTAGAAAGTCAAATTTTAATAAGTAATATGAAAAATGAACCAGAAGTTAAAAAAATATTTTTACGTGTAGGTTTAGCTTATGGAATGTTTTTATTAGTTTCTTATTTGAGATTAGTATATATTCTACTTAATATTTTTTCAAGAAAATAAAAGAAGGAAATTATGAAAAAAAATATAATAAATGTTGATATTGAAATCTCCTTAGGTTCAAACATAAAGTATGAATTTGATAGAAAAGCTAAAAAATTAGTAGTTGATAGAATTTTGAGAGCGCCTTTTGTTTATCCAGCAAATTATGGAGCTATTAAAAACACACTTGATTGAGATGGTGATGAATTAGATGTTTTAGTTTATTCTAAAGAGTCTTTTGTTCCAGGTGTACAACTCAAAGCCAGAGTTATTGGTGCAATGAAAATGGTAGATGACGGAGAAATTGATACAAAATTAATTGCTGTACATGAAGATGATTATAGATTATCTGAAATTCAAACTCTTAAAGATTTACCTTCATCTTGGTTATCAGAAGTAGAATATTTTTTTTCAAACTATAAAAACTGAAAACGTGCAGGAATCACTTCAGTAGATGGTTTTGAAGATGCAAAATGAGCTCTAGAAGAATTAGCAGAGTGTGAAAAATTATTCAGTAAATATTCTAAATTATCCAAAAAAGACTTTATTAAAAAAATGAAGGAAAAACATCCAGAAAAATATTTATAATAAAAATATTTTAAAATAATAAACAAACAACACTACAATTTTTATTGTAGTGTTGTTTCATTTACAAAACAAAAAGAAGGATTTTTATCAAAAAATGTTTAAATTAGTTTCAAATTTTCAACCAACAGGAGATCAACCAAAAGCAATTAAAGCTTTAGTGGATGGAATAAAAAATCACAAAGATCATCAAGTTCTTTTAGGTGTTACAGGTTCAGGGAAAACATTCACAATGGCCAATGTAATTGCACAATTAAATCGCCCTGTTTTAATACTTTCTCATACTAAAACTTTAGCTTCACAGTTATATACAGAGTTTAAAGAGTTTTTCCCTGAGAATAGAGTTGAATATTTTGTTTCATATTTTGATTTTTATCGTCCAGAAGCATATTTGCCAGCAAAAGATGTTTACATAGACAAAACAAGCCAAACAAACTGAGATTTAGAGGCAATGCGTATGTCAGCTCTTAATGCGCTTACTTTAAGAAGAGATACAATTGTTGTTTCTTCTGTAGCTGCTATTTATGGTTCTTATAATCCTAAAGAATATAAACAACAATTTCTTAATTTAGAACTAAATCAAGAACTAAAACCTTCTGATTTTGCAATTGAATTAGTTAAAATTCAATATTCAAGAAACCAAGTTGATACAGTTCCTGGTTCTTTTAGTGCTAAAGGTGATGTTTTTATTATTAGTCCTGCTTGAACTGATAAGTACTTAATAAAAATCGAATTTTTTGGAAATATTATCGAAAAAATTTCTAAAATCCATCCAGTGGATAAAAAAATAATTCAGACTTTTACAAGCTATACAATTTTTCCAGCTTCAGCTTATACTTTATCACCTAATACAACTCAAACTGCAATAAAAACTATTTTAACAGAATTAGATTTTCAACTAAATTACTTTGAAAAAGAAGGAAAGTTATTAGAAAAACAACGTTTGAATGAAAGAGTTTTGAATGATGTTGATTCACTAAATAATTTTGGTTTTTGCAAGGGAATTGAAAACTATGCAAGACACATAGACCAAAGAGAGGCAGGAGAACAACCTTATAGTTTATTAGACTATTTGCCTGAAGATGCACTTATTTTTATAGATGAATCTCATGAAATGATTACACAATTAAATAGAATGTATAAAGGTGATAGATCTAGAAAACTCAGTTTAGTAAATTATGGTTTTAGATTACCTTCTGCACTAGATAATCGACCTTTAAAATTTGAAGAATTTGAAAAATTTAAACAACCAAAAATTTATGTTTCAGCAACACCTTCAAATTATGAAATTGATAAAGCAGATGGCGAAGTAATTCATCAATTAATTAGACCTACAGGACTTTTAGATCCAGTTATTGAAGTTCGTCCAACACATTCACAAATTGATGAAATTTACGATCTTTTACAAGAACAAAAAAGTAAAAATGAAAGAACTATAATTCTAACAACAAGCAAAAGATCAGCTGAAGAATTAAGTAGATATCTAGAAAGTAAAAAACAAAAAGTTTATTATATTCATTCAACATTTACAACATTTGAAAGAGATGATATTTTAATTAAATTAAGAAAAGGTATTTATGATGCAATCATAGGGATTAATCTTCTTAGAGAAGGAATTGATCTACCAGAAGTTTCTTTAGTTATAGTTTTAAATGCTGATGAAGAGTCTTTTTTTAGATCTAAAACTTCATTGACTCAATTTGTTGGTAGAGCAGCTAGAAGTAATCATGGAAAGGCTATTTTCTTTGCAGACAAAATAAGTAAAAGCATGGCAGCCACAATTGCTGATAATCAAAGAAACAGAGCAATTCAACACCAATATAATCTAGATAATAACATAACCCCAAAGCCTGTTATCAGACCAATAATTCAACAAATTAGAGAAAAAGATCAAAACAAAATTATTTCTTTAATTCATAATAAAAACAAAGAAACTAAAGCAGAAAAAGACAAATTAATTGCTTCATTGAGAAAACAAATGAAAGACGCTGCTAGAGAAGAAAATTATGAATTAGCAATAGAACTTCAACAAGTAATCGTTGAATTAGAACATTCTTAAATCTTTTAAAATAATTAATAATAAAAAAACACTTGATAATTCAAGTGTTTTTTAATGAATATTTATTAATTGAAAGTTCTATCTAAATATTGAAATTGATCAGGAACATCAAATGTTTTATTTGTATTTAATATGGGTGAATTGTAATCTAATGTAAATACTTTAGTAAATTGTCTTCTTCAAGTTTTTGTTGATTGATCATATATTGGTTTAGGGAAAAGAACTGTTACTTCAAAACTAAAGAAATGAACAACTTCAGATCATAATAATCTTAAAGACATATTAGACAGTGGCTTGAAGAATACTTTTGGTTGTGTTTGATCAGTTACTCCTGAAATATTGAAAAATCTTTTTGCTAATCCAAGTTTTCCAAAGTCAAAATCAAGTCTTCCACCTTTAATTTCTACTGGTCCAAAAGCACGTCCTTCTTTTAGTGGTACAGAAATTGTTCAAAAGTTTGTTCTTCTAAATGAGTCTCTAACTTCTTTTAACAATCTTCCATTTACTTTATTTCAACTGAATTTAACTGATTTAAAAGCATCATCTTCTGTTTTATTATTTTGATTATAAATTCATAAAGGAATTGAATTGTCTTCATCTTCGATTATAACTTCTTTTAATTCGTTTTGTTCTTGAGCATATTGGTAGTAAAGTAAATCACTTGCTGAGTTTCAGTTTCCTGCTACTTTTCTATATTGAGAAGCAATTGAAGCAAAAGCTCCTGGTGTTTCATAAGCTACTCTAAATTCAACTGTTGTTGTATAAGAAAAGTTTGCAAATTTTCCATTTCTTTTTGTTGTTAATCTAACTCTATCTGGTGAATCTCCACTAGCTATATAAGAGAATTTGAATTGATCATTTGCTCTGAAATTTACATAATCTCAAAGAATATTGTTTTTAACTAATGAGTTATAAATTGGATAAGGACTATTGTATTGTAAAACAACATTTGTAGGAATAATATCTTTAATTGGTATTCAATCCCATCTAAAATCTGAAGTAAAAATTAAACGATTTACATACACAAATGAAGTTGCTTTAATTCTGTTGTTATATAGTAAATCAAAGAAAGGAGATTCAGAAAATCCTTCTTTTACAAAGACACTTCTAAAAATTAAAGCATTAACAAAAGGTAATAAAGTTTTATCAATTACTTTTCTAACTGAATTTGGATTTATAGTGGATGAATCATTGTATAAACTATTAAAAATATCCCAAATCACATTTGGTGCTTTTGAATCATTATTAAAACCAACTAGAGCTTTTGTTACAGTAATAAATGTGTGTTTGTATGATGTTCCTAAAACTTCTAAAAATGGTTTTGTGTTTCAGTCATTTCTAAATAATGCAACAACTAATCTTACTAAAGCTTCAGATAATTTATTGTTAGCAAATTTTCTTATATGTTCGTCCAAATGATTTAGAAGATATTGTGATAAACCAAATAAAGGTTCATTTGTTTGTTCAGAAATTAATAAAATTTCTTTAAAAGTGTTAAAACCTTGAGGTATTTGACTAACAACATTTTTTAGTTTTGTGTAATATTGACTTCAGTTTCGAGTTGTATCTTTTTCTTTTCTAACTTTTTCAAGTTCTCCAAATCATTTTTTCTCATATTCACTACCTTGTTTCTTGTAAATACTAATTAAACTACTTAAAACAGATTCTCTATATTCTGAACCAACATAACCTGAAGAAATAATGTAGCTAACTAAACCAAAATCTTGAGAATTAATAGCTCCTGATGTACTTAAAAAATCAGCAATTGATCTGTATCTGGTTTTAATAATATCTCTAGCTGATTTGTTATTTAAAATATCAGTAAAAATTTCTTTAAATCTTCAAGCAGTATTGAGAAAATTCATATTACTTGCATCAATGTATTTTTGAAGATTTTGCTTCATTTTTTCTTGATTTAGATGCTCAAAATCATCTTTAAATGAAGTTTTTTGAACATTTTGAATTTGTTGTAATTGTTGGCTATTATTTTGTGAATGAGGAGAAGTTATTGCGCTTGCTAATTGAACAGCAGTAGCAAGGGTTTTTAATGTTGTTTTCATAATTTTTTCTTCCTTTTAACGTATTTTCGGACAAATTATAACACTTCTTTGATTCTTTTTAATAATAACTTATTAAAAGCCAATTTTGTAATATAATTGTATTGCCATTGAAACAATAACCTTGTAACCTGGTCAGGATAGAAATAGAGCAGCCATATCGAGAAGTGTTGTGTTCAGTGGTTTTTTGTTTTCTTATTTTTTAAAAACTTTTATAATTTAATAACAATTTTTATAGATAAGAACTAATTTTAATTTTATGAAAGAAGAAATGAACACATCCCAAAACTATAATAAAACTTCTTTAAAAGAAAAAATAAGAAAATTAAAAACCAAAATTAGTACCGATATTAATAATGAAATTTTTTCTCTAAATAGTAAACCAGTTACTTTTAAAAATTTTTTAAGACAAAAACGTTGAAGCATTTTTATAATGCTAATTGCTTCATTTTTGTTTACTGTTGGAGTTCACATTTTTATACAAAAAGCCAAAGTGGTTCCTACAGGAATTGCTGCTTTGCCTGTTTTAATTAATTTAATTTGACCGAGCACAGTTAAATTTTTTTCACTTTTGTATTTAGCTTTTAATATTCCTTTGATAATTATTACTTATAAATATGTTCGAAAATCCTTCATTTTCTTGACAGTTCTTGGAATGTTGTTTCAAAATTTATGAACTTTAGTATTTGAAATAGATGTTATTAAAAAATGAATAGATGCAACCATAAGCCTTCGTAATTTAGCTAATAAACCACAAGATACTTGAGAAATTATTTTTTATACATTAGTTGGTGGAATAATTTCTGGATATGGAATCGGATTGGGTTGAAAATTTGGAGGCTCAACAGGTGGAACTGACTTCATAACAAACTATATTTCAGGAAAATATAAAAAATCAATTGGAAAAATGAGTTTCATTCTTTCTATTAGTTTTGCTGTTTTCTCAATTGTCATAATTTCTTTAATGAAACACTATAACTCTAATTATGGTGACCCTTTTACTTTTCTTCAAATAATAGGAACATTTATTTATTTACTAATAACAACAACTTTCTTAAATAAAATTTATCCTAAATACAAAAAATGATGTTAACTATTTATACAACACATGCAGAAAAAATTTTTAAATATCTAAAAGAAACAAAATACTGACATTCATTTCATTTATGAAAAGGAATTTCAGGATATACACAAAAAGAAGTACAAAAAATTGAAACCATTGTTTTTTATATAGAAATTAAAGCTATATTGCAAGAAGTAGCTAAAATTGATCCCGTTTTTTGATTCTCAATTTCTCCAATTTTAACTACATCCACAAGAATTGATACTTCTAAAATAGACTAAATAAAATGACTAAAAAATATAAACAAAGTGTACTGATAAATAATGATTCAAAAAAACAATTATTAAACTACTTTTTGAAGCACAAATTTTTCAAAGATTACGATGAAATCAAAAATGAGAATGATAATGAAATAACACTCGTTTATTCTTCTTGTTTACTTTCATTAAAATTTTGTCAAATAACACAAAATTTCTTCATTTTTCTTCATTTTTCTAAATCAGATAAAAGTGCTAGTTTGTTTAAAATACACATTTTAAGATTTTTTAAAAAACTAAAAAAATACAGTAAAGTTTTTTTGCTTACAACAGATACACTTGTTGGTTTGGGAACATTTTTGAAAAATCCAAATCTCAAACAAATTTATCTTCTAAAAAAAAGACCTCTGATTAAAAAAATAATAATTTTAATAGGAAAAATTGAACAATTAAATTCCTTCATTTCAAAAGAAAATTATCAGAAGTATCAAAAAGAATTTCAACAACATTGACCAGGTTCAACAACTTTAATAATTGAAAAACAAGGTTTTAGAATTCCTAATAATTTAGCTATTCAAGAATTATTAATTAAAGAAGGTCCAGCTTTTGTAACTAGTGCAAATATCTCAAATGAAAAAAATTTAACTTTAGAACAAGCAAGAAAAAAATTTTTTTGTATTTTTAATGTTTATAATTTAACTATTGGAAATGGAATAGCTTCCAAAATTATAGATTTAGATAATAATAAAGTATTGAGGTAGATATGAGTACACAACAAGATAACAAAATTATAAAAATAGCTTTTGCTTCAGATCATGCTGGATTTAAATTAAAAGATGAATTACTTGAGTATTTAAAAAGCAAAGGTTATCAAACAATTGATCTTGGTCCAGACACAGATCAGCAACCATCTTCTTATGCATTTTATGGTAAAAAATTAGCACATCAACTTTTAGATAACCAAGCAGATTTGGGAATTGGAGTTTGTGGTACAGGGCTTGGCATTTCATATGCACTTAACAGATTCAAACACATTAGAGCTGCTAGAGTTGTAAATGAAAATGATGCTTATTTAGCTAAATTACACAACGATGCAAATGCAATTGCACTATCAGGAAGATTTACTTCTTTTGAAGAAGCAAAAAGGTTAGTTGACACTTTTTTAGCTACTAAATACGAAGGTGGAAGACATCAAACCAGAATTAATGAATTGGATACAGATTAATGCCAGAATTACCAGAAGTTGTTACAGTTGTTAATCAACTAAATGAAAAAATTATCAATAAAAAAGTAGTTTCTGTCAAACTTTATAAAGAAAAATTACTAAAAAATTCCACAGTTGAGCAATTAGAAAACTGATTTGTAAATGAGAAAATTTTAAGTGTAAAAAACAAAGGAAAATTCATTGTTTTTTATTTTAGTAATGACAAAATTCTAATTTCTCATTTAAGGATGAATGGGAAATATTTTTTTAATAACTCATCTAAAAAAGAACCACACAATCATTTGATGATTCAATTTGATGATAATACTTTTTTACATTACAATGACACAAGGATGTTTGGTACTTTTCATATTAAAACAACAAAAGATTATTTAAACACAACTCCTTTATCTAATGTTGGACCAACTCCAATGGAAATTAGTGAAGAAGAATTATTTAATAAATTACAAAAAAGTAAAAGATCTATTAAACCAACTTTACTAGATCAACAAATTGTTTCTGGTTTGGGAAATATTTATGTTGATGAAGTTCTTTTTGCTTGTTCAATTCATCCCCTAACTAAAGCGTTTTTGATAAACAAAAATGAATTAAAATTAATTAAAAAATTCGCCACTTCAATATTATTAAAATCAATAGAACTAGGTGGTTCGACAATTAATTCATATTCCTCCTTAAATATGCAAGAGGGTAATTTTCAAAATTTTTTACAAGTTCATACTAAAAAAGGTTTTGCTTGTTCAAGATGTAATAATATAATAGAGAAAATTACAGTAGGAGGAAGAGGAACATATATTTGTTCCAATTGTCAAAATGAAAAAAAACAAAGTAAACTATAAAGAAAACTTAGAAGAAAAAGCAAAACAAATTTTAGAAAGTTTTGCAAATTTTAACTCATCATCTAAAGTTGCATATAACCATTCAATTGAAGATCAATCTTATGATTTGCATGGTCTAGATACTCAAGAAGCAGTTGCTAAAATTATGAGTATACTAAAGGATTTAGAACATAAATCCAGTGTCAAAATAGTTACAGGAAATGGATCTGGTGCATTAATATCAGAGTTATTATCTATTATTAAAGAACAAGATTTAAAATATAAACCTTGTCATAACCAACCCAAATCTTGTTATATTATTTGAAAAAAATTTTAAATTTTTAAAAATATGGTATTATATGCGAGTATTGATAAAACAATATTAATAATTATGATTATGAAATTTAGAAATTTTGAAAATAAGAAAACCAAATTTACTAACAATATTCTTATGGCAAATATTGCATTTTTTGTTTTGAAAATTTTTGAATAATATTAGAAAAGTTAATTTAAATAAAAAGCTTGTATTGTTCAAAATACAAGCTTTTTTAGTGATAAAAAAGAAAGGAGACTATATGTTAAAAAAGAAAAAATTACTATTAGGTTCATTAGTTTCAGTAATTCCCATTAGTTTTTTAGTTTCTTGCGGTGTGACTCCGATGTGACAAAAACATGAATTACTATCAAATGTTAATGCACCAGATAGTTCTTTTTATGCTTTTTATGGCTTTTCTGATTTTGCAGGTTCACCTAGTACCGAAAGTGATTATTTAACTAATGGTCCATATTTGGTTCAAACTATTTACGAAGGTGATACTGTTATGGACAAAGTAGCAAAACCAGATAAAATAGAAAAGGGAGTTACTATAAAATCTTATCAATACAATTATGTATCCCCTTCTTATAAATATTTCGCTTTAGCTGTTGCTAAAAAATTTATAGTTACAGTTGAGGATGAAAACCATAAAGATCAAGTTTATGTTTTTGATAATGATAAACATGAATTAGGAAAATTAACTGCAGGTGAAAAACCAACTCAATCAATTTATACTCTTACTTCTAACGATCCAAAGTCTATAAATTCAAAATTTTTCCGTGATACTTTATCAAAAGCAAAAAACTTACAAATTGAAATTAAAGAGAATGTTCCTTGAGTGGATTATCAAGGAAAACCAACTAAATATACAGTAAAACCAGAAGACTTTTTTTATTCTTGAAAACTAAAAAATTTATTAGATCAAACATATAGAAAATCTCATGGGGGAAGCGATAAAATTGATGAAACAGCAAAAGCAGCTATAAAAAATTTAAATCCCCAAAGTACAAGATTTGCATCTGATTTAGAAAATGATTATTTATTTAAAGTTTTTGGAATAGATAAAAGCAAATTACTAAATGAAGATACTTTTTTAACAAATTACGAAGGTAAAAAAGTATTAACCTTCACACCATTGCAAACTCCAGGACTTCAAGCTAACTATTTCCAAATGTTGCAGAAAATAATTTTTGATTCTTATTTCTTTGCACCAGTTCCTTCTGACTTTATTAATGAAAGAGTTAAACAACAAACAAAAGAAGTATCAGTTCTAAAAGAAGTAAAAGAACAATCCGGAAAACCCATAACAGTAAGAGTTAAAGAAGAACAAGGATTATATGGTGAAACAGGCGAAGCTTTAAAATATGGTTTCTACTGATATGGTCAAGATTATGATAAAGATTTACTTTATGCATCACCTTGAATTATTAACTATGGAGACAAAAATAAAATTGTATATATAAGAAATCCATATTATCCAAGAACAGGATGAAAAGAAGCAGAACCTAGTTCAGTGAAAAAAATAACTGTTAAATACTCTCAATATCCAAATGCATCAACATATACATCAGCTCAATTTAATAACTTTAAAGAACAAACTATTCCATCAGTTTCATTCTCAGGTTTATCCGAAAATGATAAAAAATATGCATTAACTCATTTTAAAGAACTAGGTGGTAGATATGGTTTAGGAAAAGCTTTAGATTCTATTGTTTGAAGAACTTATGCATCTTTATTACCAGGTTCAATGAATCAAGTAATTTCCTCAAGCAATAATTCAGATGTTAAATATACTGATCCAACAAAACTTTATAAATTTAATGATGCATTTTCAAGACTTTACTTTGGATATTCATTAGCTGAAATTGCACAAGGTGGAGCTAAAGTTGTTCCATATGTTTTTGGTGGAAGAGGACTTCAATTTAGAAGTATTATTTATTCAGCTTGAAATCTTTACACAATTAGTAGAATTATATCTAATACTTCTCTTCCTTGATACTCATTTGTTTCTCCTGATAATATTTTGGCTAAAGATAAAACTGCAAGACAACTTTATGACAAAGTATCAACCATTTTTGCTATAGACGAAAACGGAAATAGATTCTATACCAAAACTCCAGAAGAAGAAAAGAAACAAAATATAAACAATCCATCAAGTAACGCAATTCAAAGAGAAGCACCGAACTTTAAAGTTCTACAACAAAAAATGAAAAAACTTTTAGATGATTTCTATGCAGAACAAAAATTAGATCCAAAAACTAAAATTCAATGAACATTAGCAACAAGATATATAAATTCTTCAAATAAAGAAATTTCAGCATATCAAGAAGCTGCAAAAGCAATAGAATCTCTTGATCCAAGATTAAGTATTGATACAACATCAGAGGTTCCTGTAACTAAAGATAATTATTTAAACTTCTTAATTAGAGGAACAGGTCCATATCACTATGTGGGATGAAGTTATGACTACAATGGTGCAGGAACAGCTATAGATGGATTAACACAAAACGCTGGAACTGGATTAGCAGCAGCTAGTTATTTTGCTTCTTTAGATTCAAATTCTAATCTTGTCAAATCATTCCCAATGTTCTACAAATATTCAAAAGCACTAGAAGCTTTCTTCACAAAAGATGAATATAAAGGAAAAATAAGACCATTTGCTGAATGAAAAGATGCTCCAAATTCACCAAATTTTGGACTTAGAGACTTAAAAGATCCAAATGATAAAAACAGAGATGAAAAACCAGATGTATCAAAATGAATTACAAATCACATTGTTGAGGAAAAGGATCCAACAACTAACAAAACAGTGAAAAAATTCAAAAAATATGATGCAGAATTTTCATTAAATGAAGAAACTGGATTGTTCAATAACCAATTCCAATTAGCTCATAGCGATGATGAAGTTGCTGAACTTCTTTCAGAAATTACTTCATTATATAGTTTACAACCATTTACACTAGGACTTACTACAATTGGAAGCACACCAAGTGTTTTCTTTTTAAATCCTAACTTGCAAAGACCTGATACAGATAATTCTTTTCTACCACCTGACCAAATCGTTATTAAACCATTTCTTAAAAAAGAAGGAGAACAATAATGCTGACTAAATACATTTTAAAAAGATTATTACTCGCAATTGTAACTTTTATAGTAATTTACGTTATTGTTTATTTAATAATGGCTAAATTTGGTAACAACCCTTTTGTTAATACGGTTGATGCTATAAAATCCAAATCAACAGATGCAAGTGAACAATTAATTAAATTGCAAAAAGAAAATGGTTTTGATAAACCAGCAGTTGTTAGATTATGAGATTACACAGTTGGAATTTTCCACGGAGATTATGGAAAAATTTACAAATCCAGTGAAACTTCAATTCCGGCTTTATTCTTTAAACCATTAAGATACACAATTTTAGTTTCACTTCCTTCATTTATCATCAGTGTAATTTTAGGAGTTATTTTAGGAACTATTTCAGCTTACAAAAGAGGTAAATGACAAGATGCTTCAATAACATCTTTTGCTACAGTTTTTGTTGCTTTACCTTCATTCGTTTTAGCTCCTTTTATAATTTTAATAGCTCTAAAAGTAAATTTACCTTTTGAATTTAAGGATGCCGAAGATTATTCAGTAGGAACAATGATTACTTCATTAATTCCGCCAATTGTTGTTTTCGTGCTTTCTTCTATAGCAGGATATACCTTCTTAGTAAGGAACTGAGTTGTTACAACATTGTCTTCACATCAAGTATTAATTGCAAAAGCAAAAGGATTATCAAAATTCAAAATTTTTACAAAACATGTCTTCAGAAATGCTTCAATTCCTTTAGTAAGAACACTAATTTTCTCATATTTAGCTCTACTATCAGGATCAATTATTTTAGAACAATTTTTCAGAATTCCAGGTTCATCAACAATAATAGTTAATGCAATCCAAGATGGAGAAATAAATGTTTCAATGTTTTCTTTAATTTTCTTTACTTCACTTTCATTAGTTACTGATATTGTTGCCGATCTTTCATACGTATTTATGGATCCAAGAATTTCAATAGCTTCAAAATCAGAAAGAAATTACTGAGTAGAATTTAAAAAATGAAGATCAAGAAAACAAAGCAAAGAAAAATTAGAACAAGGAGAAATGAGTAATGTCTAATTCATCACAAGAATTTAACTTAAAATATCGCTTAACACAAGAAGATCTTAAGTTACTAAAAGTTTCTCCAAATCATTTCAATTCTTTTCAAATTACAGGTAAAGTTTCTGAACTTTGAAAAGATACATTAAAAAACTTTTTCAAAACTCCACTTGCTTTAATTGCAACAATAGTCTTCATTTTGCTTCTTTTAACAGCAATTTTTACAGCTGCTTTTTCTCCATTTGATACAACAAAACCAATTTCTGGAGTAGATAATGAACTTGTGTTTTCACAAAAACCAGGTACTTGAGGTGTGTTTGAAAACAATATCTCACAAGATCTTTTAGACAAAATTTTGAGTAAGTCAACACCACAACATCCATTAATTCACGGTGTTGTAGAAGAAATAGTTCCGGGAAGATATTTAGCTAATTTCAATCCATATGAAGTAATTTCAGTATTAGCAAATAAACAAATTTTTTCTATTGTAGGAACAGATGAATTTGGTCGTGATATCTGATTAAGAACTTGAGTTGGAACACTTAATGCTTTAGGAATATCAGCAATTATAGCTGTTATAGAAAGTGTAATCGGTGTTCTTTTAGGTACTTATTTAGGTTACCACATAGGAAAATGAATTGACAATATCTTCTTAAGAATAATCGATGTGTTTAACTCAATTCCTTGAATAGTTATCTTTGTTATATTTATAGGAATTTTTGGACCAAAAACAATAGTAATTATAATTCTGTTAACAGCAACAGGATGAACTGGTCCAACTTATTTAGCTAGATCTTATACAATTATTATTAAAGATGAAGAATACATTCAAGCTGCAAAAGCTGTTGGTGCTTCAAAATTAAGACAAATTTATTCACACATACTTCCAAATATTTTAGGAAAACTCCTTTCTGGTTTTGTATCTAGACTATTATCAGCTATCTCAATTATTGCTGGACTTGCTTTCTTGGGATTTTTAAAAGAAAGCGCTGATTCACCAGCTAATTTAGGATTAATTATTAACTCTTCAAGACAACTAGCAGATTCAAATATTTGAGCTTTATTATTCCCATCCTTTATATTGGTTATATTAGCTTTAAGTACAAGATTTATAGCAAACGGAATTCACGACGCACTTGATCCAAGAATTGGAGGTAGAAAATAATGTCAAATTCAGAAGTAAAAATCAACTTAGAAGATAAAGTTTTAGATTTAAAAAACTTAAAAGTTGCCTTCAAAATCAAGGGTAAAAAGTACGTTGAAATAGTAAGAGGTGTTGATTTATCTATTAGACGAGGACAAATTGTTGGTCTTGTTGGAGAATCAGGATCTGGTAAATCTGTTACTTCAAAAGCGTTATTAGGTGTTAATGAATTTGCTAAAACAACAGCTGATAAAATGTTAATTAGTGGTATTGATGTTGCTAAATTTACAAAAGATAAACAATGATTACAAGTTAGAGGAAAAAAAGTAGGATACATTCCACAAGATCCTTTAGTTGCTTTAAATCCAACTAGAACTATTGGAAAACAATTGCTTGATGTTCTTGAAAAATCAGATAGATTTAAAACAAAAGAAGAAAAACAAGAATACTTGATTTCTCTTCTTGAATCCTTTGGATTTGAACGTGCAAGAGAAAGATTTAACTCTTATCCACATACACTATCAGGTGGTATGAAACAAAGAATTATTATTGCAATGACTGTTGCCGCAAATCCAGATTTAATTATTGCTGATGAGCCAACAACTGCTCTTGATCCAACAGTTCAAGCGTCTGTTCTTGCTTTGTTTAACCAAATTAGATTAGAGTATGGAATTTCAATTATTTTCATTTCTCATAACATTTCAGTTATTGCAAAATTCTGTGATTATATTTACATAATGTATGCTGGAAAAATCATTGAAAAAGGAACAAGAAAAGACATTTTTACTGATCCAAGACATCCATATACTTGAGCTTTAATTTCAGCAATTCCTGAAGATAGAGATGAAAAACTTTATACCATTCAAGGTTCACCTCCAGATATGAAAAATCTTCCAGCTGGTGATCCATTTGCTCCAAGAAATGATTATGCGTTAGCTTTAGATTTTGAAAAAGAACCACCATTAATTTCTATATCTAAAACACATGCTGCAGCTACTTGATTATTACATCCAGATGCACCAAAAGTTGAACTAACTAAAGAGCTACAATCCAGATTAAAACTATTTAAAGAGGTATTAAAATAATGCAAGTTAAACCAACATTAAAAGTTCAAAGCTTAAAAAAATATTTTTCCAATAAATTTGGTGTTGTCAAAGCTGTTGATAACGTAAATTTTAGTATCCAACAAGGAAAAATTTTAGGTTTAATTGGTGAATCTGGATCAGGTAAAACAACAGTTGGTAGATCTTTGATTAGATTATATGAATCTTACGGTGGTCAAGTTACTTTATTAGATGAAGTTATTTCTGGAAACAAATTAACAAAAAAACAAAATCTATTTTTAAGAAAAAATATTCAAATGATTTTCCAAGATCCATATTCTTCTTTAAATGGACAAAAAAATATTTATTCTATTTTAAAAGAACCATTGATTGTTAATGGGATTTTAAAAGAAAAAATGAGGGAACTTTTTCAAGATTGAAAAGAAGTTGTTAAAAACTTTAAATATACATTTTTGGATAAATATTTAGAAATTGATATTCAAAATGTACACGATTACAATAAAAAACTTACTAATTTTTTAGAAGAATTTGAAGTAAAAGTTAATCTTTGAAAACCTCAATTTGAAAATTTAAGTCTTGAAAATAAAAAAGAAATTGAAGAATTTTTTAACTCATATTTTACTTTTTTAGATAAAAAACAATTAATCCTTACACAAAATTTCAATGATGTTTATAAAAGAGCTGGAATTTTATATAAATTCTATTTTGAGATGCAAGAAAAATACCGTAAAGGTGAAATTTCTTTTGATGAAGTAGATGTTAAAAATACAGCAAATCAGCTCAAAGAAATTCGTGAAAAAATTAAAGATATTTCTCACTTTGTCAGAGTCAAAGAAGATCCAACCCACTTAGATCAAATATCACAAGATTGAGAAAATTGAACAAAGTACAATAACTCCAAAAACTTACTAAATTCTTATGTGTCACAATACAAATATGAGTACAAAATGAATTTGAATAATGCTTTAATAACAGAAGATGTTCAAAAATATTCATATTACAAAAAACTTTCAGTTGTTAATTACGAAATTTATAGTTATTTAAGTTTGCATTTTAAAAAATTTACTAATTTAACTTTTTCTAAAATTGAAAGTTTCATTAGTCGCTTTGAAGAGTTAAAAGAAACATTTTTATTAGAAAAACAAAATGTTTTAATAGTTAATCAAAAAAGCGAAAAATTTGAATCAGTTACAAATTTCAGACATGAATTCATTGATAGATTATCTAATTTAAATGTTGATGAATTTGTTGAAGATTCAGATTATAACGGAAGTCTTCATTACAAAAATAAACCAACAATTTTATTTGAATCTGTATTTAGTAAATATAATGTTAGTTTTCCTAAAAAAGATAAACAACTAAAATCTTATTTAGAAGAAGAGCTCAAAAAAGTTGGTGAAGCTCATGAACAAGCTAAAAAAGTCTTTGATGAAGAAACAAGAAAATTTATTGAAGAATTCTCCTTAGTTCAAAAAGCAAAAGAAGAAGAATTAGCTTTATTTACTTCACAAAATAAAGAATTAAAAGAAAAAATAGTTAAGTTAGAAAAAGAAGTTGTTGAACTTCACAATAAATTTTTGACACTAATTGCAAAAGATAAAGATCTTTACAATAGCTTTAAAAATAGATTTAAAGAAAAACAAGAAGTTATAAAATCCTTTTCTATTGAAAACAAAAACATTTTCAAAGTTTATAAAAATATTAGATTATTTTTCGGTATTGAAAGTTCAGCTTCATATACTCTTCTAAAAAGAAGAATTAAAAAGTTTATTACTAGTGAATTAATTTATGAAGCTCTAGAAAGTGTTGGATTACTCAGACAATTTGCTTATAGATATCCACATGAATTCTCTGGTGGACAAAGACAAAGAATTGTTATTGCTAGAGCTTTAATTGTAGAGCCTAAAGTGTTAATTGCGGATGAACCAATTGCATCACTTGATATTTCTATTCAAGCGCAAGTTGTTAACCTTCTTAAAAAATTAGTTGAAGAAAAAAATCTTTGCTTGATTTTCATTGCGCACGATTTATCTATTGTTGAATATTTAGTGGATGAAGTTATAATCTTACATTCAGGAAAAATTGTTGAAAGAGGAAAAACTCACTTAGTTTATAATAATCCAATTCACCCTTATACAAAAAACTTGCTTGAGTCAGTTCCTAAAATGTCTAATGCACATATTCCTTTCAAACCTTTACCATTTGTTAATGCTTACTTAGCAGAACAAGAGTTTCCAAATAAAATAGTTTCACAAAAAGTAGAACAACATCATTATGTTTTTGGAACACAAAAACAAATTAATGAATGACTCAAAAAAGCATAATTAACATATAATTAAATTATGTCGAAAGAAAAAGTAGTTTCATTTTTTAGAAAAAAAATTCTAAGAGATTTTAATAAAGCATCTCTTTTCTGAATTGTTTTTTGAACTTTAGTTTCAATTATTTTGTATTTAGTTTTAGTATACGTTAGAAAAAGTACTTGATATGATGCACAATCAGTTGTTGGACTTTTATTAATTTGTATGAGTACATTTGCTACAGTGCTTAGATTTGGATTTTTTAATAACTATTCTAAAAGCTATAAAAATTGAAGAATATCTTCAGAAAACAAAATGAGAAGAGAAAATCATTTAGAAGAACTAGAGTTTGTAAATGATGACAAACTAAAAAGTGAAAGAAAAAGAAAATCATTAATCCCTATTTTATTAGGATTTATAACCGGAATATTATTAATATTGATTACATTGCCATACTTAAATTTTGCAAAATAATTTTAATAAAAAATATTCAAGCTTTGTGCTTGAATATTTTATTTTTCCTTTAAAAATAAAACTTTTATAATTTAAATATTTTAGAGTAATTTTGGATTCTATTAATAAATTTTTTAATTTCTTGTATTTTCATTTCCTTTTTTAAGTTATCAGTTAGCATTTGTTCAATTTGGCTTAAACTATAAAGAGAAGAAATAAAAATTTTCTTATTTTCCTTGATTCTACTATCTAAAACAGGATTTAAAACTTGTTCAATAAATCAAGAAACATCATTAGAACTAACAAAATCTTCAATTAAAAGATAATCAGCATTTTTAAGTTGATTAATTATTTCAAATGCAAGACCTTTTTTTGAAATTGAATTTGAATATAAATTAACTAAATCAAGAAAATTGGTATAAACAACAGATTTTTGCTTAGAGACAATACTTCATGAAAGAATTTTAAAAAATACAGTTTTACCAGATAAAGAGGGTCCAAAAATAAAACATCATTTTTTACTTTTAGGTACTTCTTTTCATAAATTATAAACATTACGTTTTACTTCATTATTTATTTGCTTTAAAAAGTTTTCTTTAAAACTATCTGATAAATGTGCAGCAGAAAGTTGTGAAATTTCTTTTAGAAAAATATACTTTTCTAAAATTTCAGATTTATCTTTTTGTGATTCTACTAGTTTGATTTTTAAAGCATTTGTTATTGGGTCTCTAATAATTATTTTTAAAAATTTAGCATTTGGTTCTTGATCTAAAAAATTTAAAAATACATCAATATTATCTGTTAACTCTTCTTTAGAAACATTTAAGTTCTTAATAATTTTTTGAACTTCAGGATCAGCATTTATTTTTTCTAGGAAAAATTCTTTTATTTTTTCCAAATCTTCTTGATTATTTTCTATTGACACATCACTTAATGAGATTTTATTAGTCTTCATTTTATCATTCCGTTTCTTCTACTTCTTTTAAAAAATCATCTATTACATTTGTATTGTTTATTTCTTCTGTATCATTTTGTAAAGTTTCATATGGATCAAATAAGGGCTTAGATTTTGAATTAATTTTTTGTTTGTATTCAAATTTTTCTAAAAGTTCTTGATAAACCTCATGATGTAAAATAATTTTTTTATTAAATAAATCTTTTGCTATTTTTTCAAAATATTGAAAATTAATTTTATTATTAATTTTATAACAGTAATCTAAAATTTCATTTAATGCATGAAAAGAAAAACCAAGTTGGTGATAATGTTCTACTTTCTTTTCAAGACTAGGAATAGGAAGTCTGTGAGTTAAATATTCAATATATCTTTTACTATTTAAAACTTGTTTTGCTTCAATGTTGCTTTTTATATCATTGATATGAACTTCATCTTTAACATCATCTGAAATAAAGATTTGAAAAAAGTTAGTTGATACTTCAGAAAATCCTTCTTTTTTATAGTCTTTTTCAGAAAATCTTTCAATTAACTCATTAAATTTGTTTTGACCTATTTTTTTAATAAGTAATTCTGAAAAATAATGATTTTTTAAAATCTGATTAATAGTTGAAGGTTTTTTTAATTCAATAAGTACAACTTTTTTTTCTTCATTATAAAAGGTTCTGATTAAACCAATAGCTTCTAGAATCTTTTTGTTTTTTTCAAAAACTACTTGATCCATTTTGAAAATGGATTCTAAATCATTTAGATTCAAAAATTCTTTTTTCTCGTTAAAAAATTCAAAATCATAAAAATAATTAAATAAAATATAAGCTTCTTTTTCTATTATAGGCAAATAAAAAAATCTTATTAATCTAAAATCTTCTTTACCAATATTTTTTGTTCCAAAAATTAAATATTTTTTATTCATAAAATCTCCCAATTTATTTGTTGATTTAATTTTATAAATTTTTATTTAATTCTGAAAAAAATTTAGGAAAAAAGTCTTCATTTTTCCACTCTGAATTAGAGATATTAACATCCACTTTGTGACAAAATCCTTTATTTAAGAAGTCATTTAAGCTAGAAATCGAGTTATTAACATTTTTATTAACAATATTTTTAACACGTTGTTCCTCAGAAGAAAAAATACGGATTACTTTATCGAAATAAACAGCAAAGTTTGCATTTTTAGAATATAAATTAGGAATTTCCACAAAATCATATTTATTATTTTTTAAATGTTCTTCTAAAAAAGGATAAACAAGTTTTTCAATGATATTAATATTATCTGGATTACTTCTAATAAATTCTCTTAATTTTTCTTTATTTACCTTCATGTCTTTAACAAATGCAGGATTGTAGTTTTTTAAAGCAAGATAACAAGGATTGTCTTTTAAATAGCACATTTGAAAAAATTCATCAGAAAATAAAATTTTTTGTTCTTTTTTTAATACTTTTTTACTATATTCTTGAAGTAAATTTAAAAATGTTGTTTTTCCTACAGCATATTTTCCAATCACTGCATAAGTTTTGTGTTTATTTTCCATTTAATCCGATTCTTTTCTTAAGATTTTTGCTACACCAGCGGGTTTTGATTTAGGTCCGATTTTATTGGCTATTTTTTTTAAGTTCTTTGATCCTGATTTTAATGCTATAAGTGTACCTACAATGTTTTTTGTAGAAGCATCATTCATAGAATCACCTATATGAATTGTATTTTCTAAATCAAAATTTTCTAAATTTGCAATAAATTTTACCACTTCTCCTTTAGTTGCATTTTTATTAGTGATTTCTATTGCTCTTCCTTTAGCTACTAATGCTAAAGAAACAACTCCTTTGTATTTTTTCTTTATTTCGTAAAAAGTCTTCACAATTTTCTTTTTCGAAATAGACATTATTAAAATTTTGTGTGCATTTTCTGTTTTAAAATCTTGATATTGAAAAGATTTGAAACTAGTAATAAAAGCCAAGATTTGGTTTTGTAAACCTTGACCAAAAAGATGTTTTGCATTATCAGTTGAAAAAGAAATTTTTTGTTTTTGTGCAATTTTAAATATATCTTTTACTAAATAATTCTGGATTATTTCTTCTTTTAAAATTTGATTATTTATAGGATTTAAAATGTAAGAACCATTTAAACAAGCAACATATTTTGCTTGTGTTTTTTTAGCAATTTCTTCAACTTTTTTTGAATATTTTCTTCCAGTTGAAATCACAATTATGTTCTTTTGTGAAGCTTCTACAACTGCTTTTTCATTTTTTTTACTCATACTAGCAGAAATACCAAATCCAACATCAAGGAGTGTTCCATCTAAATCAATGAAAAAAATTTTTTTCTTCAACATATTGTTTATAATTATATAAAGATAGAAATAAAAATTAAAAAATTAGGAGCAAAATGAATTTTTGATCACATGACTATTCAGCATATATAGTAATGATTGTTGTATGAGCAGTAGTTTTTGTAGTTTTCTTGTTGGTTGAATTTTTTACAACAGGTGTTTGATCAGGTTTAATTTCAGTTTCTGCAGTTATTCCATTTATTTTAGCAATCACAACTAATGGTCAAATTTGATCAATAACATTACAAATCATTCTATTCATTTTATTGTTCTTAATTCTTTATTTTTCTTTATTTAAGTTCTTAAAACGTCTTTTTAATAAAACAGAATATGAAGGACCAATTTTAGAATTATTAGATTTAGATCCTATTCCTTTAACACATTCAAGTTCAGAAAAAGGATTTGAAGAAACTAAATATGGACAAATCAATATTCACGGAAAAATTTATCGTACTTTATCTGATAAAGGTCAAGGTTTTATTTCTGAGGGAACATTTGTTAAAGTTGTTCGTATTGAAGGTACTACACTAATAGTTCAAAGAGCAAAAATGCAAGAAGACACAATAAAAGGAGAATAACAATGACAACAGCAGGTTTAGTAATTTTAATTATTTTTATAATAATTGTTATTATATTAGCAGTACTTTTAATTTCCAGAATTAAAATTATTCCGCAATCACATTTTTATATAATCGAAAGACTTGGAAAATATCACAGAACAATTCAAAATGGACTTCACTTTATTTGGCCATTTATTGAAAAAATTGGTTTAAAAGATAACTGAAAAGAAAAAGTGTTTGACTTTCCAGCACAAGATATCATTACAAAAGATAATGCTAATATTAAAGTTGATTCAGTTATATTTTTACAAATAACAGATCCAAAACTCTTTGCATATGGAGCAGAAAGACCAATTAAAGCAATCGAAAATCTATCAGCTACAACACTTAGAAATTTATTAGGAGATCTTGAGCTTGATCAGACATTAACTTCAAGAGATACAATTAATTTAAAATTAACTCAGATATTAGACACTGCATCAGATTCTTGAGGAATTAAAGTTCATAGAGTAGAAATTAAAAATATAATTCCTCCAAGAGAAATTCAAAATGCAATGGAAAAACAAATGAGAGCTGAAAGAGAAAAAAGAGCAAATGTTTTAGAAGCTGAAGGATCTAAAACAGCAAAAATTCTTGAAGCTGAAGCATTTAAACAGTCTTCTATTCTTGAAGCAGAAGGTAAAAAACAAGCAGCTATCTTAGCAGCTGAAGCTGAAAGAGAATCACAAATTTTAAAAGCATCAGGAACCAAAGAAGCTATCGAATTATTAAATAGCGCAAGAGTATCAAAAGAAGTACTTGTTTTAAGATCAATTGATCAGTTAGGAACATTAGCTAACGGGACAGCAACAAAAATTATTATCCCACCTAACTTATCAAATGTAGCTTCTACAATGGCTACAGTTTCAGAATTATTTAAAGAAGAAAAAACAAGCGAAAACAAATAATTTTTTCAAAAGACTTAAAGAAGCGAATTTAAGTCTTTTGTTTTTTATTTGTTTGTTATGCTTTAAATTTTGCAAAAATTTAGTAAAATTTTAAAACTAAATAATTTTAGAAAAAGAGAAAGAATATGAGTAAATTGAATTTATTACAAAAAATTGCTCGTCTTAATTCCAAAGAAAAAAACAACCAACCAAAAAATAAAAAATCAAAAAAACCTGTTTCTAAAAAAAGAAAAGTGGTTTATTCTATTATTGGAGTCGGTGCTTTTGCTTTGATTTTAGGATTGGGAATTGGTGTTCCAGTTGGTGCTTCAAAAACTTCTGGAGCTTTAGTTCAACAAAGAGATAAAAACGATATTTTAGTAAGTATTAGTACTCCTACAGGAGATCAAAATATTTCTACTTCACAACTTTTAAGTGCAATTAAAACCACAGGTGAACAACAAAATGAAGAACTAAAACTTGCAAAGAAAAAAATTGTTGAATATCTTTATGATCAAGAAGTAGAAAATGCTGAATTATTCCAAAAAGCTTGAAATGATACAAACTCAGATAAAACTTCTAACAACGGAAAAACATTTACTATCAAATCAAAAGAAGATGTTAGAAAAGAAGAAGAAAATAAATTAAAAGATGAAAGAACCAAATTCCAAAAGAACTTTGGATTTAACAACTGAGAAACAGAGTTCAATAAAGAATTAGCAACTGAAAAATACGGAAATGCTAAAAGTTTTGATGAGGCAGTTGACTATCTAACTTTCCAAGCTCTAATTCCTGTTGCTTTTGCTCGTTTTAAATTTGAATTAAATACTTCTTTTACAAACTCAGATGTTACAAATAGAATCCTTAAAAATGATATTAAAAATAAATCAGGACAAGTAGTTTTTCACAAAGGAGATCGTCTCTTTAAAAACATTATTAATTTAGCAACAAAAGATGGTGAAGATTTTGTTAATGGATTCTTGCCTAACATTAAAAATCCAAAAGATGAAAATAAAACACCTGAAGAGATAGAAAAAAGTAAAGAAGATCAAAAAGTTGCTGCTTTTTTAAGTAAATCATTTGTTAAAGATTATATGTATCCAAAAAAACTCTTTAACGAAATCTATTTTAATGATGGAGCTGTTTTAAAAAATAACTTTCATTTATTTGATATGTCTAAAATAGTTGTAAATGTAAAAACAGATGATAAAAATTCACAATCACCTTGAAAAATAGCTAAAGCAGATCTTGAAGAATTATTGACTTATTTTTTAGTTGAAGTAGAACCAAATGTTCTTAAAGCAAAAGTAGTAAGAAATGGTTTAGATTCTCTAGAATCCTTCAAAAAAGAAGCAGAAAGTTATAAAACTAATCAAGAAGATAAGGTTTTATTAACAGTAATAAATCCTTCAACAAATAAAACTCTTGCTAATTCATATGGAAAATTACCATTACAAAATCTAAGTCAAATTTTTGAAAACAATTCAGTACAATTTGGACTTTCCTTTTTAGACAAACTCTACAAACCAAAATCAACAACTCAACTCCTTTCTAAAACTTTATTTGAAAATATTAAATCTGAAGTATTTAAAAATAATAAAAACTTACTTCCTGATTCAAGTTCTTTAGTAGGTAAAACTGTAGCAGAAATAAAAGAAATTAATCGTCGTTTAAAAGACTATATAGAAAAACTAAGTGATACAGAATTAAACAAAGCAGGTGAAGCACTTAAGAAAACTTTTGGTGAAGAAAAAGATAATTTTAGAATTAGTAATAGTTATTCTCTAACTGACAATCCAAATATAAGAATCGTTTTTGATGACAAAGGTATGTCAATTTTAAAAGTTTCACAAATTAAATCTTGAGAAGAATTTGAAAAAATAATTGACAAAGAATTACAACTAAAAGCTAATAACCAATTTGATAATAAAATAAATTCTAACATTGACCTTTCATCTTTATTATCTGAACTTCAAAATGATGATTTTGCTTTATATTCTTCAATAAAAGATCAAAAATTTAAAGATGTTTTATTAGCAGATAAAAACAGAACTGAAGCAGAAAAACAAAAATATTTAGACGACATAACTCAACTTTCTAATAATTTTTTAGTCTCATTTGTAATTAATAAAGTTTTAAAAATTAATTCAAATGTACAAACTTATCTCAAAAAAGAACTAGAAACAAGACTAATTAATGATTATGAATTTAACCAAAACAAAAAAATCTGAGTAATTAAAACACAACCGGATAAAACAGCTTCACAAGCAATACTAGATGAATTACAAAGTTTGTTTAAAGTAGGAACTAATTAGGAGAAATGATGAAAAAAATTAGAAAATCACTTTGAGTTTTAGCTCCTGTTTTAGGTTTATCAGCAATTAGTTTAATTTCATGTAGCTACAATGTTGAAAGTCCACAAAGAATAGAAGAGAATAAAAAACTACAAGACAAAATTGTTGCAAGATATGTAGATAATGCTTTTGTAGAAACAATTTTGGCACAAAAAGTTTATAAATTCAAACCAAGCGATATAAAAGCTAACTTCAATGATACAAATTCAGCCTTCTTTAAAGAGGCACAACAAGCTTTTAATTTCTATCAAAATTACCAATTAAAACAAGATCAAAACTTTACATACACAACATATTCCAAATTATTAAAAGATCAAGTTTTAAATTCAAATGATTTGAAAGTTCTTCAAAAAGATTTAGGTTCTGGAAGCAAATTTGAAATTCCTGCATTTAAAATTTTATATAATAATTTAGAGACAGGAATCGCTGAAATTGTTAATAAATTATTATTAGTTAAATTCTTTTTATTAAATCAAGATAGTAAAGACATTAAAGATTCTAAAATTTACAAAGACGGAACAAGTGATAAAGCTTCATACACAACCAAAAATATTTTAGAAAGCTTAGATACAAATGAAAAAGATTTCTTCTTAATGAAGCTTTTATTAGAAAAACAACCAGCACAAGTTTGAAAATTTGAATCAACAAATACTATTGATTTAGCAACATTTGCAGCAACTCAAATTAATGATGCAGATTCTTTTAACGCAATAGTTCTAGCTGATGCTGCACTGGATTCAAAAACTACACAAAAAGAAGAAAATTTTGAATTTTTAAATGCAAATGATTCAATAGATTTACACAACTTATATGGTTATCAAGGAATTTTATACAATCAAGGTGTTAGCTCAAGAAACGATTTAGATTATTCTTTAACACATTTAAAAAATGATTTTAAAATCAGATCAGGATTTTTAGATGATTCAAATAGAATATTTAGCCAAGACCAATTAAGTTTATATAGCAAATGAAATCAAGTAAAATTAGCTCCAATAAAACTGAAATCAACTTTTGATACTAACAAAGAAAAAGAAGCGCTTTTAGCTACAGATATTGACATTGAAGCTGATTCTAATTCACTTCAAAATGCTACTTATTCTGTAGAAAAAATTTATCCTTCTTTAATTACTTCTAATAAAAAAAGTGCAGATGTTGTTGTAAAAATTACTATTAAATCAGATAATCAAAAAATAAAAGATAATAGCTATTTTTACAAAGTTATGATTGATTGAAATAACAAAGATAACATCACTTACACTCCACAAATAAACAAAGATGGAGAAAAATTACCTCAAGAGGTTCCAGCAAGTATTGTTTCACTTTCTTCCGATGCTTCAAAAATTAGTATTAGTTATGTAAACAAAATCGTTCCTTTATTTGATAAAGTTGTAACTGATGAAAAAACCAAAGAAACTAAGAGATATTTTTCTTTAGATAACACACCTTGATCTTCTTTAGAACAACAAGAAATCCTTGCTTTTTCTTTATTTTTAGCAGATCAAAACTTAATTTTTAATGATGTTAAATCCTATTTTGAAAACATGGGATACAAAATAAATGTTAAAGATTCAGTAATTAAATTAGATGATACAAAAGATGAGAAAAAATAAATAAAATAATTTAGTTTTTATATAATTTTAATTATGAACAATTGACAAGAAGAATTATTTTTAAAAATTATCAAAAGAGAAGAACCAGCAACCATTTTGTATGAAGATGATAAGGTCATAGCTTTTTTAGATAAATACGCACATACAAAAGGTCACTTTTTAGTAGTGCCAAAAAATTATTCAAGAAATTTATTTTCTATATCTGATGAAGATTTATCATATTTAATTGTAAAAGCAAGGGAATTTGCCTTACAAGAGATTAAAAAATTAGGTGCTACTGGATTTAAATTATTAATTAACAATGAACCAGATGCAGAACAATCAATTTTTCATACACATGTACACATAATTCCTTATTATAAAAAATAAAAATTTAAAAAGTAATGTAAAAATTTAATTTACATTACTTTTTTTGTATAATTATTTCAACAGGGGTGCTGTAAAAGGCTGAGAAATACTCTATAAGTTGATCTAGATAATGCTAGCGTAACGAGTTGTTTTTTATTTACAAATTTTTAAAGCTATCTCTGTCACAAAAATTAATTAAGGAGGTAGCTTTTTTGCTCAAAAAATTTAAAAATTTTATTCTATTTTCATCTATATTTTCGCCAATAGCATTTGCTATATCATGTTCTAATACAGGAGTAGTCAAGCAAGAGGATGTATCAGTTAGTCAAGGTCAATGAGATAAAAGTATAACATTTGGTGTTTCAGAAGCTTGGTTAAACAAGAAAAAAGGAGATAAAGAAGTTAACAAAGAAGTTATTAATACATTTTTAGAAAATTTCAAAAAAGAATTTAATAAACTCAAAAATGCAAATGATAAAACCAAAAACTTCGATGACGTTGATTTTAAAGTAACTCCAATTCAAGACTCTACTGTGTTGTTAAACAATTTATCTACTGACAATCCTGAATTAGATTTTGGAATTAATGCTTCAGGAAAATTGGTAGAATTTCTAAAAAATAATCCTGGTATAATAACTCCTGCATTAGAAACAACAACTAATTCTTTTGTATTTGACAAAGAAAAAGATAAATTTTATGTTGATGGTACAGATTCAGATCCACTTGTAAAAATTGCTAAAGAAATTAATAAAATTTTTGTTGAAACTCCATATGCAAGTTGAACTGATGAAAATCATAAGTGAAATGGTAATGTTTATCAAAGTGTTTACGATCCAACTGTTCAAGCTAATTTTTATAGAGGAATGATTTGAATAAAAGGTAATGATGAAACTCTAGCTAAAATTAAAAAAGCTTGAAATGATAAAGATTGAAATACATTTAGAAATTTTGGAATTTTACACGGTAAAGATAATTCTTCTTCTAAATTCAAGTTAGAAGAAACTATATTAAAAAACCACTTTCAAAATAAATTTACAACACTAAATGAAGACAGAAGCGCACATCCAAACGCATATAAACAAAAATCTGCAGATACATTGGGAACTTTAGATGATTTCCATATTGCTTTTTCAGAAGAAGGTTCTTTTGCTTGAACACATAACAAATCAGCAACAAAACCTTTTGAAACTAAAGCAAATGAAAAGATGGAAGCACTTATAGTAACTAATCCAATTCCGTATGATGTTGGAGTGTTTAGAAAAAGTGTTAACCAATTAGAACAAAATTTAATTGTTCAAACATTCATTAATTTAGCTAAAAATAAACAAGATACATATGGTCCACTTTTAGGGTATAATGGTTATAAAAAAATTGACAATTTCCAAAAAGAGATTGTAGAAGTTTATGAAAAAGCCATTAAATAAATTAGAAATAAAAAATTTAACATTTAAAAATAAAAATGATGATTACATAATTTTAAAGAACCTAAACTTAGATATAGATTCTGATAAAGTTTTGTTTTTATTAGGTTCATCAGGCCAAGGAAAAAGTTCTTTATTAAAAACAATTTTAAAACAAACTGATGTAATTGAAGGAACAATCCTTTTTAATAAACAAGATATTTTTCAATTAAACAAAAAAGAATGAAAATCCTTCTTAAAAGAAGTAAGTTTCTTAAATCAGACAACCACTTCAATCCCTTTTGAAACAGTTTTTACCAATATAGTAAGATCACTTCAAGATTATAAAAATTTATTTTATAACATATTTAATTTAGTGAGTAAATCTCAAAAAGAAGAAATTACTTCTGTTTTAAAAGAGTTAAATATTTTGGACAAAATTTACCACAGAGTTGATTCACTTTCTGGAGGACAACAACAAAGAGTAGAAATTGCTAAATTAATGATGCAAAAACCCAAAATTATTATAGCAGATGAACCTACAAATTTCCTCGACCCTAATATTTCTAAAAATATTATTGAATTAATTATTAAAATGGCTAAAAAATTTAACTCAATTTTGATAATAGTTACTCACAATGTTAATTTAATTCATGAATTTGATTCTTCTATTTTACTAATTAAAAATCAAGAATATCATTTTTATAAATCAAATAAAGAAATAAATTCAAATATTTTAGACCAGGTTTTTAAAAATGATTAAAGAAAATTTATTTTTTGAATGAGTAGATAAAAACAATAAAAAACTAAAATTAAAATGAAAAATTTTAATTTTATTGCTTTCCCTTTTATTATTTATTTTCTCCTTTTATTCCTTATTTCAACCAATTAATTATGGTTCTACAAGAATTTTTACAAAAAATTTAAAAGAATTATTTACTTTTTCAAATTATTCTAAAAAATATCCAAGTTGAACTCTGTGACAATTAAGTTGGTATTACATGTTTTTAACTATTCGTTATTGTGCCTTGGGTACAACTTTAGGCTTTATTTTCGCTTTTTTTACTTCTTTTGTAAGTTCTAATTTTCAAAAATATAAATTTATAAGATACATTATTAATATAATAATTATTTTTTTCAAAGCATTTCCAATTTCATTATTTGTTTATTTTTTTTCTATAGGTTTTGACAAAGAATTAGCAGCAACTTTAATTTTATTTTGATTTAGTTGATTGTGAATGCATAAGTATTTTCTAGATTTTTTAAATAATCTAGATAAAACTAATTACAAAATTATGCATATGAAAACTAATGAAAATTTTGCTTCTTTTAGAAAAACTTTGTTCCCTTATATAGTTAATAAATATTTTATGTTTTTTGTTTATTCATTAGAAAGCAACATTCGCTGAACCACAATAATAAATGCTGCTGGAGTAATTGGGATTGGATTGCTCTTAAATGATGCAAGAGATTTTTCATTAGGTTGATCTGTTGTTGGTATACCTTTGTTAGTAATTTTAGTAACCATTATATTTTTTGAATTTCTAACTCTTTTTTTAAATAAAGTTATCTTAAATATAAAAAATATAAATTATCAAAACACTTCTTTTTTATGAATAAAATTAAATTTTAGAAGAATTTTTAAATGATTTTTTGTCTTATTTTTTGTTGGATTGAACATATATTCAATTATAAAAATTTCTTCCTTTACACTGTATCCAAACTATATTAAAAACTTTTGAAATCATTTTTTTAGCTTTCAAAATGAAGTATTTTCACATAATAAAGAAAATAATCCGTTTTACTGAATTTTAATATTAATTTATCAGTGTATAGTTTCTATTACAATAATTGCAATAATTTCTTTGGTATTTTCCATTTTAGGAAATGAAAAATTAAATAATGTGACACAATGAATTCCGCTTCGTTTTTTAAATACATTATTTAGAATAATTCCAACAATCATTTTTATTTATTTATTTTCTATCTTTTGAATAGGAACTAATATATTTTTATTAGTAGCAGTGATAACTGCATTACGTAAATCCACTAGTTTAGTTAAACAATTAAATGAAAGTATTAATTCAATTAATTGAGAAATATATAAGACTTTAGAAATTCAAGGTAAAAGTAAATTTCAAAGAATTATCAAATTTGTTTTTCCATCTATAAAAAAAGATTATTTATCATTTTTACTATTTTACTTTGAAAATCAAGTTCAAACATTAATTTTATTAGGTTCAGTTGGCGGGTCTTTATTAGGTTCAAAAATAAGTATTGTAGGCCAAGCAGGAGAAAGAACAGAAAACATCTTGGAGTTGATGACTTACTCTTGAATTAGTTGAGTTTTTATAGCAATTATTCAACTCTTGCAATTCTATTTTAATCTAATAGTTCAAAATAAAAAAATTAGCCAACTTTATCTAATTAAAAATTTAAATACTTATTTTACAAAAATTAAAGTAATATTTAAAAATAAATTTAGTTCAGATCAATAATAAAAAAACAACAAGAATTACTTGAGGTGATACCCTTTTCTTGAAAAAATTTTTGAGTGTTTTAATTAATTATAATTTGAAATGAATGTTTCCCTAAATTTAATGGGAGACATTCATTTATTTTATCTTTAATTCGTTTGTAATTGTAATAATAAATATAATTTGCAATTGCTTTGTGAAATTGTTTAAAAGTTAAAAATTCTTTTTCGCGACCATAAAAACATTCTCTTTTTAATGTCCCAAAAAATGATTCAATGATGCTATTATCTAAACAATTTCCTTTTCGAAACATGGACTGAGTTATTCCTTTTTGTTTTAATTTTTCTGAA